>NZ_FXBS01000004.1:0-300000 GCF_900178005.1 Tuberibacillus sp. Marseille-P3662
TGTTACTCACCCGTCCGCCGCTCGATCCATCCTAATCACTCCGAAGAGATCATAGAATATCTCGCGCTCGACTTGCATGTATTAGGCACGCCGCCAGCGTTCGTCCTGAGCCAGGATCAAACTCTCCGATGTATAGGACGTACAAGTGCCGACGTTGTGACAGGACGTCACGCCGTTAGTCGGCCTTCCTTTACATCCTTGGCTGTTAAGCCAATATCTGCAAATATTTGACCCTTGGCTATGTTTGAAAAGAGGTTCCTTTCAAACAGCGCTTGAGTTTTTGTTTAGTTTTCAAAGAGCAATCTGTCATTCGCTCATATTGTTGCTTATCAAAGTGACTTTTATATTTTAACAAATATCTTTCATAATGTCAATGACTTTTTTCTTGTCATTATGATTTTAAAAGCAATTCGTGTTGCTATCGCGAATGTTTTTCAAAGCGACAAATACAACTGTATCAAAACAAGGATCAGTATGTCAATAATTTTTTTGAAATAATATTGTGCTTCAAAAGTAATGCCTAATAATATATCAAAAGCTATTTAATCGTGTCAATAACGTTTGATATTTTGTTGGCGCCGTTAAAAGCGACATTTAATAATATATCATGTGTAGATAAATACATCAACCCCTATTTATTATAAAATCCATGTTTCACCTGTTGTTATAAGCATCAGAAACGATGAACCAGAAATAAAAAACCGTTCGCCTATACTGCAGTATAGGCGAACGGTTGAGTTTATGAATTTATTGATCTAAAAGGCCCAAAGCCCATGACGGAAAATGGGTTCTTCATCATCATCATGAGTGATGCCGTCGATATCCAATTCATCTGAACCGATCATGAAGTCGACGTGAACCAGGCTATTGTTAACGCCATGCTGTTCCAACGCTTCACGACTTAAATCAGCACCGTTTTCCAGACATTTAGGATATGCCTTTCCGATGGCTAGATGACAGGAAGCATTTTCGTCAAACAAAGTGTTGAAGAAAATCAAGCCTGATTGCGAAATGGGTGAATTATGAGGGACAAGCGCCACCTCACCTAAATAGTGCGAGCCTTCATCGGTTTCGATTAGACGCTTCAGCGTTTCATATCCCTGGTCAGCGTTAAAATCGACAATCCGGCCGTCTTCAAATGTTAGAGAAAGGTTTTCAATTAAAGTCCCACTATAATTAAGGGGCTTCGTACTTGTTACCGTGCCATTGACGCCCGTTTTAAGTGGCAGTGTAAATATTTCTTCCGTCGGAATGTTGGGGATAAACGACGTTCCTGATGCATCTTCAGCAGCACCGCCAGCCCACACATGATCCTTAGGTAACTCAATCGTTAAATCCGTTCCCGGGGCACGGTAATGAAGTTGTTTAAACTTCTTGTTATTCATATAGTTACCTTTTTCAGTTAGCTGTTGTTGGTGTTCTTCCCACGAAGCAATAGGGTCTTCGCGATCGACTCTCGTCATTTTAAAAATCGTATTCCAAAGCTCTGTCACGGCTGCATCTGTCTCCAAATCAGGGAAGAGTTTCTTCGCCCACTCTTCTGATGGCACAGCGACGATGGACCAACTCACGCGATCTGCCATACGGTACTCTTTGTAAGGCTCAAGTGCCTTTGAAGCTGTTTTATTGTCCATCGAAATCTTCTCAGGATCTATGCCATTCAATAAATCAAGGTTTGGTGTCCGGATGTCAAGAAACGCTGCACCCTCTTTGGCTAACTGCTCAAGCCCTTCTGCTTCCCAAGTGGGATACTCCTTAAAAGCTTCATCAGGGGCATACTGAAATCGGGTCAATGTGAGCTCATCATCACTCCAGCGAAAATAAACTTGTTTGGCTCCCGATTGATACGCCTCCTTAGTGACCTTACGAACAAAATCAACAGCCGCTATAGGCGCACTTACAACAAGGTCTTGGTCTTTTTGAATGTTAACGCCGATTTTAACGGCCAGCTCAGCATACTTCTCAAGTTTCTGATCGAATGTTTGCATATTATGTACTCCCTTCATCGCTATTTATTTTAACACGCTTAAGTGTATCCGGCACGAACAAGTCTCCCTGTCAAAACAAATCCTGTGCCAATCGAATCATGTCCCGACAGATAATACCATTTTCAATGATTTCCTCTGAATAATGTTTAACAAAAAAATCCATATCAATGCCTGTAATCCGGAACCCGCACTTTTGGTACATCGCAAGTTGCCCGATACTAGAGTTCCCTGTCCCCACTTCTATCGTCTTAAACCCTTGAGATTGAGCCGTAATAATAGCATGGTTGACGAGTTGTTGGCCAATGCCTTTTCCTTGCTCCTGCTCAGCAACAGCAACATTAACCAATTCAACCATTTCCGGACGCGTCGACAGCAAAACGTACACGCCGACCACGCAATCATCGATTCTCGCAATATAGACTTGCCCTCTATACATATAATTATCAATGATGGTTTTTGATGGGTCAGCTAAGAGTAGCCATTCATATGGTATAGCCTCAGCCGGCATTTTTTTACTGATGACTAATGGATGCATATCCTCACCTATCCTCCTTAAAGGATATTTCTTTAAAATTCATATCATTTAGTTCATCAAGATTCGTGATCATCCCATCATATACAGACGGTTGATGATAAATATCATTTCTTTTCCAAATGGCACGGAATCCAGCCTGCTTAGCGGCTGCAACATCTTTCTCTGGGTGATCACCGACAAAGACACAATCACTAGGTTTCAGGCCCAGCCGACGTGCTGCTTGATGAAAAATGTGAGAATCTGGTTTCCTGATCCCTTCTTTTGCCGACACTAATATCACCGACATACGGGATTCGATCCCTAGACTTTGGATATTATTAAACTGAAAAGGATATTGACCATTGGTGATGATCCCTAAATAAAATCCGCGATTAGATAAAGTCTGTAGCGTTTTCACCATTTTGGGAAAAGGAAGACTATGGTCGCAAAAATGGCGAATATAATCGTTCAGCAATGTTTCCCAATGCAAATCTTTAATTCCAAATGCCCTTAATAATTGCTGATATACTTGATCCTTCCAAACAGAGCCATGTTGGTCTAAAGCGATCAATCTTTCTACAAAAGCATTTTCTTCGATTGATGCTAACTGTTGATTAAATCGTTGGTACTGATTTTTAGCAAATGCTAATAAGGAGCGGTCTCTATCCAGCAAAGTCCCATCTAAGTCAAACATAACCGCCTTAATCATCGACATTCACCCCAAATCTTTAATCCTATAACGAAAGTCTTAAGTTGATAATCTATAAGATTCGTCTATGAGACAACCACCTTTTTTTCCTCATTATCCACGAATACCGCGACCTTTTGTCAGATGATTCATAGCATAAATCATATAAAGGAGTGATAGACTTTGTATGGTTTCTCTATGATTCAACTCACCAGAAAGTATCATCATAAGTTTGATAAGGATTTGCGTCAGCAGCTGGTCCAGCTTTACCGCCCATTCCGGCGCATTCCTTGTTTTATGCACCGTCATTTAGAAAAGTTAATGGTTAAATTCAAGAAGCTTCCCGTCGTTATTGAACTTGAAGAGGATGCTGAGTCCTTTCACACAAGTAAAAACGATATGGATCAACTATTAAAACATGAATCAAGATGCAAAATTTCTCATGATTATCCTGAAATCTCTTGCCTATCAGCCACATTAACACCATCAAGTATTGAAAAACTCATCTATAATCACCCTAATATTAAAAAGGTATATCATGATCGAAAAGTAAGTGCTTATCTTGATGTTGCCTCACCAACCATTCGTGCCCAAGCATTGCATGACCAGGGATTAACAGGGAAGAACGTTAACATTGCTGTCGTGGATACCGGAGTCCATCCACACACTGATTTAAAACAACCAACTGATCGCATCGTGGCTTTTAAGGACTTTGTCAAAAATAAGACAAAACCTTATGATGACAACGGCCACGGAACTCATTGCGCTGGGGATGCCGCCGGAAACGGTTACGCTTCCGATGGAAATTACCGGGGCCCTGCACCTGAGGCGGGGATCATAGGTGTTAAGGTGCTTGACCAAACCGGTTCAGGATCCCTCTCAACTGTCGCAGCAGGCATCCAGTGGTGTATCGAACACAAAGCTGAGTATCAAATTGACATCATTTCCTTGTCATTAGGCGCACCTGCTGACCAATCCAATTGTAACGATCCACTCGTTAAAATGGTGGACAAAGCATGGGCTAACGGGATTGTCGTTTGTGTTGCCGCCGGAAATTCAGGGCCCGATAAACGAACCATCGGAACACCCGGTAACAGTTCAACCATTATCACAGTCGGTGCCATGGACGATCAGAATACCGTCGACCGTTCCGATGATGAGATTGCACCATTTTCAAGCCGCGGTCCCGCTTGCGGCCAAACGTCTAAACCAGATGTTGTTACACCAGGTGTGAATATCATATCACTGAGATCTCCAAGCTCATATTTAGATAAAACACAGAAATCAAACCGTGTCGATAACGACTATTTTTCATTATCAGGCACATCTATGGCGACACCGATATGTGCCGGGGCATGTGCTTTAATTCTGGAATCCTCACCTGAGGATACGCCTGATCAGGTCAAAACCAAGATCCTTCAAGCAGCCGTTGACCAGGGCTTACCAAAATATGTTCAAGGTGCAGGCTACTTGGATGTATCAAAAGCCATTGAGTAGGTGGAGTCCATCCCCTCTGAACGGATCACTCCGGGGCTGATCCCAAAACGGGTCAGCCCCGTTTTCAGTATATATCACTTACTGACGTAGAAATCCACCTTCAGAGTTAATAACTTGGCCGGTAATCCATTCGGCTTCATCTGTCGCCAAGAATCGAATCAACCGCGCTGCGTCCTCTGGCTTTCCAAGTTGATTCATAGAAATCCCCTTTATCATTCATCTGACTTCTCCCCTCATACCTCACACAGCTCGTCTTTTTCAGTAAAATAGATGTAAGCCCGGCAATTCTCATCGCTCGGTACCATTGTCGCTAGTACAGCTTTGTACACTTGCAGTTGTTGATAATATTCCTCCATTAAAATAGACATGTCCTCGTCATGCTTCATCCGATCCGTTTTATAATCAACGATTGTCCATGTTTCACCTTTTTGATAAACCAAATCGATAACACCGGATAAGTGCACGACATCATGATGTAAATCCATCCACTGTGCCACGGAGTGATACAAGCGGTCACCTTTGATGAGTTGAACGGCGAAGGGCATTTCGGCATAACATTCATCAGCGGCACGCAAATCATCCCATACTGATGATTGTTGAAATAACTCCAAGATCGCCTGAACATGATCATAGTCTTCTCCTAGGAGCTCATGGTCACGTAACGACTGTTGAACGATCCATTCAGTCTTCTCGCCTTTTACGAGCGCCTCTAGACCACGATGAATGACACTCCCCCAAGCGGTACCGCCGCCCTCATAGCGTTCTACCTTCCAATAAGCAGACGATTTTTTCTCATCCGTTGGTGCAACATGCGCAAGACTCGGCTGGGACAAAGGCTCCACCCAATTATCAACACAGGGATCTCGCGGAGCGGCCTGCACTTTTTCACCTAATTGGTTGGACTCTGTTACATGTTCTGGAACTTGGAGAACAGAAAGATCTGGATGATATTCGATTAGACGGTACCACGGATTCCTTTTATTACTTTTCTCCGATGAACTGATAATCAAAGCATCCTCAGCCCTCGTAGCCGCAACATAAAGAAGACGGTCTTCTTCAGCTGTCAGATACCGGGCCTCCTCTTGGGCATAGGTTTGCCAACCCTGAGGTTGGGCCAATGTTTGCTTGTGCCATGTACCAACAGATTTCTGCAACAACATAAAACCGTTAGCCCCATTGTCCGTTCGTCTGATATGCCGGTCCACAGGTGGGGTCGTCAATTTCATCGGATTCACTAAGAAAACGACCGGCGCCTCCAATCCTTTAGCCTTATGAACATTCATGATTCTGACCGCTGAATGTCCGTGAGCATCCAGTGTCAGGGCCTCTTCGGGCCGTGCCGCTACCCACTCTTCAACCGCTGCTAACGCTTGATCAAACGAAGTTACACCGTCAACTTCACCACTCCGGACATATTCCAACACCTGATAAAGATAAGCGGCCTCCGTTTCGTCCTGGGCGGCCGCAAATGACAACAGCCCCGAAGTCTTCATGATCTTTTCCATTGCCACTGCCGGCGGTAACTGTTGTGACCATTGATGGTAGCGGTGCAAATACTCAAACGCCGACATCAATGACGATCGTATTTCATCAGGCATTTGTTCAGGAACGTCTTGAAAAAGTTCAAATTGACCGCCGTATGTTTTGTATTGGTATAAGGCATCATCGGATATTCCAAAAAACAAACCTCTAAGGACAGCAACGAACTGCAGACGGTCCGAGGGATCACAGAGAAACCGTAACAATGTCAACCATTCCTGGACAAAAACCGATTCATTCAGTGCTGTATCACCGGCGATGTGCACAGGAATGCCCCATTTCTCTAGTGCCTGGGCATAGACCGTCATACCATCTTTGTAACGGGTTAGAATCATAAAGTCACTGGCCTGATGCGGCGCTTCACGGCTGGTTAATCTGATACCACCGCAGAGAGATGCCGCGATTGTTTTTGCAACCGCGTCGGCTTCAAAAGCAATGATCTCATCTTTTTTACTGTATTCTGACGGAATCGACAGCACTTGGACAGCCTCGTCCTTTGATGTTCGCGCGGCTTGCAATGGCTTAAAGGTTGCTTGATAATCATTCCCGGATAACAGCTGACGGAATACGACATTTAACCGTTCCGTAACAGATGATACTGACCGGAAATTCATCGTCAAATCAAGAATATCACCGCCGCTGTTTGCGATTAAGGTTTTCACCGTATTATAAATATCAATATCCGCCCGGCGAAAACGGTAAATCGATTGTTTCGGATCCCCTACAACGAACAATGAGCCGGGCAGCGGTACGCACTTACGCCAATCTCTCTCTTGGTGATGATCGCCCGTTAAATAAAACAGGATTTCCGCTTGTAATGGATCCGTATCTTGGAATTCATCGACCAGCAAACAACGGTATTTTTGCTGAAAATACTGCCGGACTTCTGGATGGTCCTTAAGCAGCCGGCGTGTTGTCATTAATAGATCCTGAAAATTCAGACCTGATTTTTGGTTTTTAGCTTGCTCATAACGCCTTATGGCCGGTTGGATAAAATCCATCATTTCACCGTAACAGTGTTCACGCCATGCGGTTAACAAAGGTAATACATGCTGTTCTCTCAACTCGGAAAAATAGTCGCGCCATTCAATCGCTTCTGCTTTCACATCCCAACGATTTTGTGTGACTTTAACTCCGCTCTCAAATATCGATAAAAGCCGGATAATTTGTTTGTCCGTGGTCAAATCCAATAGTCCTGATAAGCGCCGGAACTGAAGGATTTTTTGCTGTAACGCGTCGTAACCTTTTTCTGGCTCATCATCCGGAATCGCACGTACAGCATCATTAACCGCTTTCGTTAAAGGTGGTAAAGCCTCGGTCAAATCGGGTCGAGCCGCATGACACGGTGGAAACGACACATCAGGAAACGTGGAAAGTTTCATATAGATCGTCTGAAGATCCTTCGGTGTTACACCTAATGCATCAAGCACCTCTAATTGTTCCGGGGCATTCTTCTTCACATCAAACAGAAAGGCATCCCACGCTGCTCTTAACAAAGCCTGGTTCTCTTCCTCGTCTAGATCTTTGAATTCAGGGTCAATCCCGGCTTCAACGGGTCTTTCGTGTAATAATTGAGCACAAAAAGCATGAATCGTTCCCAGAAAAGCGCAGTCAAGGTTCATGAGCGCCTCTTCTAAGCGCGCCCTGCTGTCCTCATCCACAGCGTCGTGACACGCCGTCTCTAAACCAGTCTGAAACCGTTGCTTCAGTTCATTGGCCGCTTTTTTGGTAAACGTAATTGCCGCTATCTTATCGACCGTGGTAAACCCGGTCCGAATGATCTGAATCATCCGTCCAACGAGGCTGGATGTTTTTCCCGACCCCGCCCCAGCTTCAACGAGAAAATTTTTATTTAATTCGGCAGCAATCTGACTGCGGTCAGCCTGATCTTGAATCAAAACGTTACTCATTATCTCTCATCCTTTTGAAATGGATCAATTCAGGTCTTGTATCATCTGCCATTTTCGCTTTAACGCTGTCCGCAAAGGCTGACCGGCGACAAACATGTTTAAAATCACAGAACGTGCAATCATGAGCATCATCGGTGACCGGAAACAAACCTTCACGAGTGAGATCAAAGACTGTATTAAGGACCTGCTTCGTCTCTTCTCTTTTACTTCCGGTGCGGTAAACACGCTCCCCCTCACCTTTTAACGTCGGAAATAGGTAAGCCATGTCACGGACAGATCCGGTTATTTCCGTATCCGCCAATTCGGCTTCAAGTGCCAAGCCATATAAAGCATGCTGGAGCTGACGACCGCCTTTAAAATAGTCATGTTTTCCATAACGTTTGGCACTGCCTGTTTTATAATCAATAATTCGATAATCGCCTGCGTCAAGCTTGTCAATCCGATCAATTTTGCCAGCCAAGCGGAATTGTCCTGTATCACCAAGGTCAATGGCTGCTGGCGCTCGCTCGTCATCCAATCCAAATGTCCATTCGAATGCGACAGGGTCTCCCTCATCCGCATACGTCATTTCACTTTGCAAAAAGACGTCACAAGCAGCTAACAGTTCATCTTTTTCTAAAGCAAACACCCAGTCGCTCGGCGGCGGAACATTCATGCGCTGTTCATTGATCTGGTTTTCCGCCCATTCGAATAAATGGAGTCTATGGGTTTCATTCGTTGATTCGTTTTTGGCCATTATAGATCGATAAAAATGCTCAAAGATACGATGCAGCAACTCGCCACGTTGCAATGGATCCAGCCATTCATCAGATGTACCACGCCTAACTTCCTTCGGCTTTAAGCGTAATACGTAGCGAAGAAAATATTGATATGGGCACGTCGCGAGCGTCTGTAGCTTTTCAGTCGACATCACTAATTCTTTATTCATCCTAGGGTCAAGGTTAGCCGCTGACCTATGAATGTTGCCATCATAGGGTGTCAGTTGTGGCAGGCGCCTTGCCTTTGCCGCTTGAAAACCAGATGCCATTAACGGAAAGTTTGTCCTCAATTGAGACAAAGTGGCTTCCGAGTCGTTCTCTAAAGCATACGATAGCCACTCGTCACCCGTATCCAAGCCGCCATCCGGTTCAGCAATAAATCCGGCCGGTGTACCAAGAGCATCGGCCAAGACTTGATAATCGGCATCTAATTGCATCGCGGCTAATCGGTAAGCTTGCAGCATAAAGGAAGCCGGCTCGCGTTTGCGATGATCATTCATATCAAACATCGAATAACTAAGTGTCGACTCCCCAATACGAGTGGCTAAATATTGAGCAGAGGCTTGATGTCGTTCGCTCAAATGATCTGTTGACAGCGGCAAATATTGACTGATTCGTTGTCTCTCCGCATCCAGTAAAACCGGATTCTCCATCACCTGCCCCGGGACGCTTGTTTGATCTAGGCCAACAATATAGGTGATCTCACGGTTGTCAAAAAGGCCGTCCCTCACCCGGGTGACATGTAAATGCCCTGGTTGTGATGCGGCGGCTTGAACTGACAACCCTGAAGTGACGTCACGCATGAGCTGGATGGCATCCTCTAATTGAATCGATTCACGACCTCCGCTTGCGGGCACTGCTAATGATTCCATCAATGCCTCCAGCGCTTCACCATCGGCAGCATCCTTAATAGCAGCGTACAATTCAAGCCATTGTGACAATGCTTCGCTAAAATGGCTGACATCCACTGTCTGCTGAGAGCCTGTTTCCGGTAAATCATGAATCATCGTCCATAAACTGTCTATTACCGATTTGTCCCGTTTCGATAAATCATCATTTAAAACTTGATTAACATATCTGACATATCTCGTTTTCCCCCAACCTATGTTCGCGTGCTTCACACCCTTGGCTAAGGCTCGCTTGGTCAGCGACATGTGCTTTACATCAAATTCAGAAGAACGAATCATCGTCAATAACATTTGATCACTATAATCCTGCTCGATCCAGTTGAGTAACTGGTGAAGTAAGCGTCCCGGTCTGGTATTATGGATGGCATACCCACTGTTAAATGTGACAGGTATCTGATATTGAGACGTTAGTTGATAGAGTAATGGCGTATACGACTCACCTCCAGCTATCGCAATCGTCACATCATCTAAAGGGTGTTTCTGGGATCGAATCTCAGACAAAATGTGCCGGAGTTCATTCGATTCACCATAAGCATGGAAAAAACGAACATCGGGGTCGGTGTCTCTTTTTATAGCGAGTTCTGGGTGATACATGTAAGCATATCGATTCTCATTGACTACATGGGTTGGCGTTTCGGGATCAACAACGACGAATGTGGGGAGAACGACAGCGTCAGGCTGGATCCACCGGTCATATAATGCCTGTTCCTGTCTAGAAAACTTGTGATTAGGGGCGATGATATAGGTCACGTTCCTACGCAAGGGTTGCCCCTTTTTCAACGCCAAGTCAACAAGATCTCCCTGATCAAGTTTTTTAGTATTCTTTAGGGCTTGATGATAATACCGATCAATGATTTGCAAGTCTCGCCATTTATCCGGGTGGACGGATGCGTTTTCTGGCCATTCACTAAGATGGACATTTGCCTGTTTTAAATCTGAGATGGCAGTATAGATCGACCGGGCCAGACCCAGTGTGGGTTCAACTCTATGAAAATAAGTCAACTCACCTGTATGCCCACATTTCTGTAGACATTGGAACACAAGATAAACTGCCTCATGTTCATTCACAACCTTCCAATCATTATGGAATAGTGTTTCCGCCACCATTTCCTCCATAACATCAGCCAATGTGTAGACGTGTAAATTAACCGCTTGATAACCATCGGAAACATAAGACTCAACCAGTTGACGCCCTTCCCGGTGCGTTCTAGCAAGCAATCGCTTTTCCACAAACGGATGTTTTAGACATATCTTGTGTAGCGCCTCCATTAAACCGCCCATCCGACAACCTCCTCGCAATCCCAATAATTAAATAAGCGCTTTTTATTATATATTTATAGTCTATCCAATTCGGTTGTATTTTTTAAGTATAAAAAGAAAGCTGACCGAAAAAACGGCCAGCTGAAAATATGGGTGAATAAAACATCAGACTCACCAACTGTGAGTCATAAAGGGTAATCAGTTGTATGTATAGTTATTCGACAAGATAAGCAGAATTCCTTCAAGCTTCGGAAATTTTTTTAGGGCTCGCAGGATGTGTGTGTCAGTTTACGCACTAATAATAAACCTCATATAATTGCATGATCGCTTCCTTCATTCGGTCAATTAAATCATCTGGTGATAAAACCTTCACTTCACCGCCCCTTGCCAACAGCCAGTGCACAAGTCCGTCGCTGATAGCCGCTTTCGTCTTAATCACGAACGTCTCCTCATCGACTTTTTCGTAATTGGAATCTCGACCAAAGCGATCAATCATGATGTTTAAAAGATTGGACGAAAATTGTATCTCTATATCAGCTTCCTTACCGGCAAACATATTGAAAGCCGTTTTCATATATTCGGAGACATTAAAATCAGGCCGCTTAAAAGTTTCGTCTTTCACACGAACGTGGCGCATACGGTCGACTCTGTAGTGCCGGATTTCATTGGTAAGTTCAAATTCGCCAATCAGATAATAAAAGCCGTTATCCCACGTCAGTGCATAGGGTTTCACCGGGTAGAACATGCCGTCCCTGCGGAGTGTGAACACAATGTCGTTATTATAATGACCATATTGAAATTCAACTTTTTTACTATCCGACATCGCGATATGGAGACTATTAACATCGTACTTCATAAGGTCGCTATCATTTCGGACGGTTTCATCCACATAGAGATGATGCTGTAATTTCTCACGTTGTGGTTCACTTGTAAGATGACGAATTTTGTCGATCAAACGCTGGGCGTCCTTTGTCGTCATAAATCGCGCTGACAGGACCGCATCCATCAGCATTCTAAGTTCGTAGAGTTCAAATAATCGTTCTTGATGACTGTATAAATTTTTACCATGCGAGCCATGATTTCTTGTAACAGACATATTGTACGCATCAATCGCCGACAAATCCTCTCGCAGCACTTCCCGTTTTACAGCCGCCCCATCACCGTATATGTGTTTGAGTTTCTGCTCAATGTCTTGTAATCCAACTTGATTTTCATCATCGGTTTCCTGTTGTAAAATATTAATAATTTCAAGTAATCGTTCTCGTGTTGGTAAGCGCTTCACCTGTCTACCTCCCTCTTATATGATTCGACACTCACATAAACTCTGAAGAAGATTGTGGAATCCTCTCGTTTTTTACCATTCTAGCACAGAATTTCTCGAAAAGTCGTGATGCACGTGAAACATTTTCTATGAAACCATCTTGTAAATGTTATAAATTCGTTACAGATTGTTAATGATTTTATGAATCATAAAATTTACAATGGTTTGTAGAAGAATGATTAAAAGGAGCGTCATTATGCCAAAATATCGTCTACTATTAATGGGCCTATTAATCATAGGCATGGTGCTTAGTGGCTGCGGTGAGCAAAAATCTGAGTCAGAACAATCGACACAAGATCAAGCAGCCAAGCAAATCGATACGAATAAAAACAGCAATCAAGTGACTGACTTGACCGATGCGAACTGGATGGTCGGTGATTTTGAATTTACCGATCAGAATGGTCAAGCTTTTGGAAGCAAGGACTTAAAAGGGGATATCTGGCTGGCCAACTTTATCTTCACAAGTTGCCAAATGGTCTGTCCGCCCATGACCGCCAATTTACGACAAGTTCAGCAAAAAATTGACAAAGCCGGTGTAGATATCGATATCGTGTCATTCAGTGTCAACCCGTCAGTCGACACACCGAAAAAAATGAAACAATTTGGCAAAGACCATCATGCGGATTTTTCTAATTGGCATTTCCTAACAGGCTATGACTTTAAAACCATCAAAAACTTTTCCGAAACGCATTTTAAATCAGCCGTTTCCAAACCACCGGAGGGTTCTTCCCAATTCACGCACGGAACGAGCTTCTATTTAGTGAATCGAGATGGCAAAATCATTAAGAAATACAATGGCTATCAAAACGTCCCTTATGACACTATCATTGCAGACCTGAAACAATTAGCTGAAAAATAGACAAAGAAAGGTGCCCTCAGTATGATGCAATCTAGAAGGCACCCTTTTTTTAATAGGATCATTTATGTTGTTCGTATGTGTCGGTCATAGATTGATTGGGCCTCTTCGACACTTTGCATACCATGTAATAGGACACGACCGTCGTGAAACACAACGATACGACGCTTATCGTCCAATCTGGCATGGATGAGCAAATCATTCGCCGCTAGCTTCTGGGCAACCCCTTCTAGCTTCTGTTTTACGGCTTCCGGTTCTAAGCGTTCACCTTCAAGCGGGCGGATTTGCACCGTATCGCGGCCACAAAGCACAGCTGTTTTGGTTCCTGATGACGTTTGAAGATAAGGATACGTCGGATCATGACCACATGACGGGCAGTCGTCTTTTTTCAATTGATCCATCTTCATAGACGTCTGCTCGTTCCCCCAAATATCGGTAAATATTAATGTGCCGCGTAGCGACGCTTGATTCCCTGTCAACAACTTCATCGCTTCCGTCACTTGATGGCTAGTCACCCATTGAATAATTGGCGCAATCACACCGACCGTATCACATGTATCTTGCTCCGTTGGCATCGTCGGCAGCAGACAGGAGAAGCATGGCGTCACCCCGGGAACAAATGTGTACGTCATACCTGTACTTGCCGTCGCCCCGCCATATATCCAGGGAATGCAGTGCCTTTGCGCTAAGTCATTGATGAATAATCTCGTTTCAAAATTGTCAGTTGCATCAATTATAACATCGACATCCGCCGTAAAATGCTGCCTGACATAATCAAAAAAATCGGAAACATAGGGCTGAATGTCGACTTCATGGTTTACCGCCTTTAACCGCTCGGCCGCCGCTGTTGCCTTTGGCGTGCCCGCTTCAGCATCGGTCTCCGTATAGAGTTGTTGGCGTTGCAAATTGCTCCACTCGACATAATCGCGGTCAACGATCACCAGATGGCCGATACCCGCGCGCACTAACATTTCGGCCGCCGCTGTTCCCAAAGCACCCGCACCGACAATCAATACTTTAGACGTGTTTAATTTCTGTTGGCCGCTGTCTCCAATGGGAGAGAACAACGTTTGCCGCGAATAGCGTTCATTCATCAATCGGACTCATTCCCTCTTTTGGACTGCTTGGCGTCGCTTGCGTTTTCATCGGAATTCGGCCTGCTTCATAGCTTAGGCGACCGGCCTCAACAGCTAATTTCATCGCCCGCGCCATGGATACCGGATCACCTGCACCTGAGACAGCGGTATTCAATAAAATGCCGTCAGCGCCGAGTTCCATCGCTTGCGCAGCATCTGATGGCGCACCAATGCCGGCATCTACAATGACAGGAACATCTAAAGACTCGGTCAAATATTGTAGATGCAAGGGATTCAAGATCCCTCGACCGCTCCCAATCGGTGATGCACCTGGCATCACCGCATGAACCCCTAATGCTTGCAGGCGCTTAGCCAAAATCACATCATCAGAAATATACGGGAGCACGGTAAATCCTTCAGATAGAAGCGTTTCACAGGCCTTGTACGTTTCAAGTGGATCTGGTAATAGAGTCTTTTGATCACCGATCACTTCGACCTTAATCATATCACATAGTCCAGAAGCTTTCGCGAGTTTCGCGGTCCTGACCGCTTCTTCCGCTGTTGTTGCTCCAGCTGTATTCGGTAATAACGTGTATTGATGAACATTGATTTCCTCTAAAAAATTGGGTTGATCAGGTTCAAAAATGTTCATCCGCCGCACGGCAAACGTCAGCACTTCCGTTTCCGAAGCCTGGACCGCTTCGGTTTGTACCTGTAAGTCATCATACTTCCCAGTTCCCAAGAGTAACCGTGATTGAAATTGATATCGACCGATTGTTAACATGATCATCCGCCTCCTACAAAATGAACAATTTCAATTTTATCACCGTCTTGAATGTAACTTTTTTCATAGTTATTTTTTTTCATAATCGTTTGATTGTGTTCAACGACCGCCATTTTTTCTTGCAATTGATAAAATCCTAGCAAATCATTGATTGTGTGAACGTCTTCTGGTAATGACACATCTTGGCCATTAATAACAACAGCCATTACTTCAAAACCTCCTTGCTTGAATATTGGGAATGAGAAAATGGTGTTAAATCAATGTCCGGTTGCCGGCCCTGGACCAGTTGTGCGAGCAGCCAGCCAGTCACAGGGCTTAGTAGAATCCCATTGCGATGGTGCCCAAAACCATACCATAAATTTTCGGTATGAGGTGCCTGACCAATATAGGGTCGCCTGTCTCGGGTTGTCGGCCTGAGCCCGGCCCAGATCTGGTCAATCTTAGCTTGGCTGAGTGCTGGCAGCAAGGCTCTAGCAGAAGATAATAATTGGTAAACACCGTCCACAGTGACATCCGTGTCATAGTCATAAGGTTTTTCTGTAGCACCAATATAGACTTTATCCCCTTGTTTGGGTGTGATGTAACATGATTCGGAAAAAATCGTCCGAGACAACATGGGCTCAGCCACGCGTACAGATAGGGCTTCACCCTTAATTGGAAATAGGTCAATATCAGCATGCGTCAGGTCTGTCTTCCCACTCCATACCCCTGCAGTGACAATGACATGATCAGCAGCATAATCCCCTTTTAACGTTCGTACCCCTGTCACCTTCTCACTTTCTTCCATCACTTCCAAAACATCATTATGTTCTTCCAATTTCGCACCATAGTGCACCGCTGCTCGTGCCAAAGCTTGTGTTAAATCAGTCGGCTCGACCTGACCTTCATAAGGAAAATAAAGAGCACCGGAAATCGTGTCTGAGAGAGCCGGTTCAGTCGCTAACACTTCGGATCGTGTCAGACATTGGGCGGTCTCCCCTTGACGCCGCTGCCAATCGGCTATTGTCTCCATACGTGCCATATCCTGTTCTGAGAATGCCGGCCGCATCGCACCTGACTGCCGATAAACAATATCAATCCCCGTTAATTGACGTAATTCCTCACTAAGTTCAGAAAACATAGAACGGCTGCGTTTCGCCAAGTCATACAGCGGCGATGGGCCATCAAGTTCGGTTTGCACACCAAGCATGCCGGCAGCTGCTTGTGATGTCCTCGATCCAATCTTGTCCTTTTCCACTAAAAGCACCCGCTGGCCGGCTTTGGCTGAATAAAATGCCGCCGCACAACCGATGACACCTCCGCCAACAATCAAGACATCGTATTTTTTAACCATAATGTCCTTGCACCTCCAATTGCATCCGAATCGCCTCCGCTTCACGCTCCGGCTCCTCCGATTGCATGATCCCGTTCATCACCGCGACACCATGCGCTCCAGCGTCCATGACCTTTGCCACGTTGTCAGCCTGAATCCCACCAATCGCGAGTACTGGGATATCGACGGCTTGGCACACTTGTTTTAACGTTTCAATGCCTTGTGGCATGAGCCCTCGTTTGCTAGCCGTTGAAAAAACATGACCGAACAAGAGATAATCAGCACCTGCTTCCGCTTTTTGAGCAGCTGAATCACTGGAATGACTGGAGCAACCAACGTGTAAATGGGGATAAGATGCTTTCCATTTTTTCGGGGAGTCATCTTCGGGCAAGTGGATACCGCCAATGTCAGATAAGTGGTTCATTGTAGCTCCAGTATTTAAAATGATCTTGTCAGTGGGACATTTATTTTCAAGCATTGCCTCGACCCATTGCCTGATCTCTAATGCAGTGCGCTGCTTTTCACGAATGTGGACAGCATCAATCCAAGGTTCAATCGATGTTAAAACCTTTAGAAACTGTGACAACGATTGTTGTCCATTTGATATGACATGAAAGGCTGGCATCATCTCCCCCTCCCTTCAAAATAAGAATGATGTCTTAGAAACATAAATGAGCGGGTTTCTCCGAAAAATGAGCGGTTATCGGAAGAAATGAGCGTTCTATCACCAAAAGTGAGCGTTTCTTTCCGAAATTGAGCGATTTTTACGAAAAATGAGCGAAATCCCATAAAAAGTGAGCGACCTCAACCCTTAATAAAATTCATACAAAAAACCACTCTCCAACAGGAAAGTGGTTTGACAAACGTAAGTATGATCATCCGTCAACCCCTACTTTCCTTCGCTGGCACAAACCAGATCAGGTTCCAAGGGTTCGGATGATTCCGTCTCAGCCCGAAGGCACCCCTAGCAGAGTTTTATTAAAGTCGATTTATTTGTTTTCATAATACCATGTATTGAAGGCGTTCACAACATCTTTTTCAGACCATTCATATTTTCAAGCCTTGATTTAATATTTAAACCAAACTTGCCATCCTTTACTCTTAATTTTGGCAAATATGGTGCGTCCATGATGTCACTATGTGTTCCTCTTGATATTTGTCCAAGTGTGATGCCACAATCCCTACGCCCTTTAAAATCGTTTAAGTTGACAGTTCATCGTTATTCCCTTATGCTATAATCAGCTTATCAGAACTGAATAACCTTTTGTTGTCAAAGGGGAGTAGCTTAACAATAACGGTCGTCATTACGGGATCAAACCCCGGCCGTCATTGGCAACTGTTTGAGTTGTTAGCAAGACCTTTGCCTATATTTGGGTAAAGGTCTAATTTGGTGTTGAATGCCTTTGCCCAAAATTGGGTAAAGGTATTTTTTTATGTACAAACTACGTCTGATGAAGGGAGTATCGATATGGACTCAATTTGGCTTGAATATGGTTGGACTTTGTTAATATTAATCGGTTTAGAGGGGATCCTATCAGCTGACAATGCCCTCGTTCTAGCGATCATAGCAAAACACTTACCGGACAAACAAAAAAAACACGCCATTGACTATGGCATCTACATGGCGTTTGTTTTCCGATTCATCTCCATTTTTCTTATATCATTTTTGACAGATATTTGGCAAGTTCAGGCCATCGGTGCAGCATATCTTATTTACTTAGGCGGCAAACATGTTTATGGTAACTTCTTTAGTTCAGAAAAAGAACACGAAGAAGATAATGAAAATAAAAAAGGAGCCGGTTTTTGGACAACAGTAGCCAAAATTGGCATAGCGGACATTGCTTTTGCTATTGACTCCATTCTGGCAGCTGTCGCCCTTGCTGTCACATTGCCACCAACTCCACTGCCACGGTTTGGTGGTATGGATGGTGGACAATTTGCAATTATCGTGGCTGCAACAGTAGCAGGACTTATTTTAATTAAGTTCGCAGCGAATTGGTTTGTGAGACTTCTTGACAAACGTCCCGGTCTAGAAACAACCGCTTACATGATCGTTGCATGGGTCGGTGTCAAACTAGCTGTTATTACACTCGCACATCCGAGCATCGGCGTATTAAATGAACATTTCGTACACAGTACAGCTTGGAAACTAACCTTCTGGGGTGTTCTAATCGTAATTGCGGTTGGCGGATGGTTTTTGTCAGGAAGAAAGTCACCTGACCAAGGCGAAGACACCCCATCGTCTTCAAACCGTTCAGAACCTTAGGTAATCTCCAGTGTATAAGATGATAGCTAAGAAAGCGAGTCCCTTTGTTGGACTCGCTTTAATTGGATGATTTAACTGCCTTCACCATGGTTGTTACGCGAATGGTTATGATTCTTGACTTTTTTTGAACCACTAAGCGGTTCAGGTTGATGGCCCTTGCGTTCGGGATGCTTTTTGTGTGCCAAAACCTTAACCTCCTTTCCTTGTTGCAAATTAGTCTTTGCGGTTAAGTCAAGGTTTATGAATCATCATCATTCGTCCCGCTTCTTCTTACCAATGGGACCAAATCGGCACTTTTCAGCCATCCAGTGAGCTATTAAATAGATTAAAACATAAATCGGAACCGAGTACCACATGTGCCAACCCTTGGATACATAAAAGCCAAGCAACTTAAAAATTACCTCAGCTACCACACCACTTACAACGCCAAAAAACACACCTTTTAGCCAAGGATTGAGATGGGGTTTGAATTGTAGAAGCAACATAACGAATATTGGGATCAAAGAAATATCCCAAGGAACATAAGCAGGAATGGTCGGTAAGGCTTTACCTGCATAGTACCATAGACCCAATGCCGTTCCCAGAAAGTCCATATAGGAAGCGATTATGATGACCAAACATCCGGCAAATAAAATTCGTCCGAAATTCTGTTTATCACATACCCAGAACCAAACAATCCAAGGAAAAATCGTCAATATGACTGAAATCCAGAAATCCCAATGAAACAGCGTATGATCGATCCAGTAATCAAGCATATCTGCTTGCAGTTGATGAAACCTTTGATAATATCGATCAACAAACTGGACAGCACCTTTGTTAATAATCGGTTCCATCTTATTAACACCTCATCACGCAAAGCCACTATTTGCTATTAGTTTCACTCGTCAATGAATCAGATATACTTCAACCCCCTATAAACATCCCTTAAACAAAGATAGATTCTTACAGACTCAATAGTCATCATTCGACTCGACATGGCAAAATATTTCCTGAGAAATAACGAAACAACCCTCTCTAAACGGTGACTGTTGAATTTTGTTATTTTTAACTTTAATCCTTATGTTAAATTTCGCAAAGAAAGTGCTCCCTGATTAAAGCAAGGAGCACTGTGTTCACTATTCATCCTTTGAATCGATTTCTTCTACTTTTTCAATGATGGTCCGTTTATGTTTATCACCAATTTTATTATTAATGATGTCTCTATTAATCAATTCATTAACAGCATCATGCTCTTCATAATATAGTTGCCTGCGGGCGTCATGTATTTGCTCGGCCTCAATCTCGGGGTAAGCGTCATACAGTCGACTCAGTTCTTCATGGTAGGCATCCAGTTCGTTTTGGTATTGCTCTTTGAGATCATTATAGACATCGCCTGCGACGAATGAAGCCGCCCGCATCTCCTCTAATTTTTCCTTGGCTTTATCAATCCGATGAATATGAGCAATCGCATTATCATAATCTTCGACCCCCTGTGACGGCTTTACGACACGGAGCCATTTAATCAGCGGATCCAATGTTAAGGTTTGAACAACTAAGGAAAAAACGACAACACTAAAGGTTAAAATAATAATTTCATCTTTCATGATAAAATCAGCCGGCAAACTGAGCGCCAAAGCGACAGAAAGACTTCCTCGCAAACCGCCCCAATTCACAACATGCTTCCATTTAAGCGGCACCTTCACAAAGCTTAAGCTTAGATAGACAGCGATACAACGAGTCACAAGCACAATCAAAATAGCACCGACAATTAAAAACCAATCTTGAGAGAAGTTAAAAGAAATTCTGTTAATTTGTAACCCAACCATAAAGAAGATGATGGAGTTAGCAATCAGTGCAATAACGTCCCAGAAGTTTTTAATACTCATTTTAGTTAATGGGGTCATACCCACTTTGGTTCCATAAGAACCGTAAATAATACCGGAAACCGCGACCGCAATCACACCGCTAAGTTGAAAGTGCTCAGCCGTGAAGTAGATACCGAAGAACATAATAAACGAGAAGACAATCTCCAAAGGATAATCATCAAACAATCTTGTTAAATGAGAAAAAACAAACCCAGCTAAAGCACCAATAAGGAAGCCGCCAATCGCAAATTGCAAAAACATTAAGATGCCTTCACCAAGACCAGCCCATCCCATGGCTATGTATTCCAATAAATAGATAGAAGAAATTTTAAATAATACGACGGCAATACCATCGTTAAACAACGACTCTCCTTCTAAGATGGTCGTTAATTTACGATTAACGCCTTTTGTCTGAAAAATAGAAATCACGCTAATCGGATCTGTTGCCGCCATTAAAGCACCGAAAACAAACGCCACCTGTAAGGGCAAATCAAGCACCAAGTACATTAAAGCACCAACAATGATGTAAGACAGGAATGTGCCGCCAAAGGCAAGGAATAGAATCGGCTTGCGGTTATCATTAAGATGTCTAAAAGGCATTTTAATCGTCGCTTCACCTAAAATAACCGGTAAAAAAATCGAAATAATAATGACTTGAAAAACTGAAGAGGTGTTAACAAAATCATAAACTTTTTCCAAAGGCTCGATGTGAACCATTCCTAGAGCGAGTCCGGCAATCACAAGCGCGATCGTATAAGGCAGATCAAAGTATTTAGCGATTGCTGTTACGCCAATAGCCATACTCAGTAGTAGAATAATTTGGATAAAAACTTCGTTAAATGCGTGCATGCCATCATCCTATCCATTGTTGATTCACTAAGATTCATGATTGCCGAAACCGACCTTTCTTATCCTTTTAGCGTTCCAACGGATGAAGTCGTTCCTGCATCATTCTTCTTCCTTCTATATAAACCTGTTGTCATAAGAATAGCGACTAAAATACAGAGCATACCGGCTCCTTGCCAGTAGCTTAAATGATTCCTGAAGACGAGCACACCAATAATGATTGCGACAACAGGTTCAATAGTAGCTAAAATCGACGCCCGGCTTGATTCAATCAATGAGAGACCGTATGTATAAAGAATATAAGCCAGACACGTCGGTATCAGAGCTAAACCCAAACTTAATAACATCACGTCTCCAGTTAAAACAACATCAAGTTTTTGCCATAGACCGCCTGTAGGAACCATGAACAGACTGGCAAAGACAAAAGAGTAAGTTGTGATTGTCAATGTCGAATACCGTTCGCCCATATACTTGCCAAAAATACTATACAATGCATAACAGAAACCCGATGCTAAACCAATCAGTACAGCTGACCATGACATATTAACTTTTAAACTGGGAAATAGACCGACAACAAACCCACAGCCAATCAATGTCACCAGTAAGGCGATGATTTTCATCTTGCTAAGCCTTTCTTTAAATAAAAGATAGGACATCACTGTGACAAACATCGGCCCCGTATACAACAAGGTCACTGCCAGTGATAATGACACTTGATCAATCACCGTAAAGTAGCACCAGTTGAAAAAGACAATACTTAAAATACCTGTTCCAACAAAGAAAAAACTATCCTGCCAACGGATTTTTAATAACCTTGGGTTAAATGCACCTAAATAAACAATCATTAACAAACCTGAGCTGATAACCCGAATAGCCACCACATTCCAAGCCGATAGACCGTAGGCATATAAAGGCTGAACAAACAAACCAATTAAACCCCAACACGCCGCACCTGTTATGGCCAATACATAGGCCTTTTTCCTATCCATGACTATCCTCCCATACCATTAAAATCCCCTTTCCCTATTATTTGACTATTTTAACATAATTGAATCCGAAATCTGAATGATGCCTGATTAGACGGGCTCCTGCTGAATTTGCCCGAACCCGTAACATGTGTCGATGCAAATGTCGATCACACACATAAGATGTCATTGAAACCATTAAAAAGGAGTGTTTCTGATTATGGGTTACTTTGGCGGTTACGGATCTGGATTTGGCGGCTACGGTGGTGGCGGCTACGGTGGTAGCAGCTGCGGTGGTGGATGCCACGGCGGCGGAGGCGCTGGTGGCGGTTTTGCCATTATCGTCGTTCTGTTCATCTTACTCATCATTGTTGGTGTCACTTACGTTCAATAAATATTTAGTAAGGCTGTTCCAACTTTCGGAACAGCCTCGTTTTTTGGTAAAAAACGCAAAATACAGTCATAATCCCCCAATTAAGTTAATACAGTGAAATGGAATTGATTAAAAACCGGAGGGGATAGGATTTGGAACCAGCATTTTCAAAAATGACTCAATACCGGCAGGACGAGCGATCAATCATAAGGAATGGTTTACCGAAGACGCCGAAACCCAAAGACGTTATCATCGTTGGTGCAGGTATGTCAGGACTGGTTTCAGCTTCATTATTAAAGGAAGCCGGGCATCGTGTCACTCTGCTTGAAGCATCAGATCGAATCGGCGGACGCGTCATGACTAAGTATGCCCCGTTCTCGGATGGTCTTTATATGGAAGCAGGGGCTATGCGCATTCCAATCGACCATAGGTTAGTTTGGGAATATATCCAAAAGTTCAACCTCCCCATTAACCGCTTTATCAACGCCACAGCCAATGATCTGATATATGTCAATGGTGTCAAAACACGTTGGAAAAATTACGAACAGAATCCCAGCTTATTGGGCTATCCTGTAGCAAACCATGAACAAGGAATAACTGCTTCAGAACTTGTAGAATATGCTGTCCAACCGTTTTTAACACAGTTCAGGCAAACCCCTCCCCATCTCCGTCATCACATGAAAACAGCCTTTGACCAATACTCGTTTGCGAACTATTTTCGCTACAATCCATACGGAAGGAGCTTATCTCCGGCCGCCATTGAAATGATTGAACAGCTTCTTGCCGTTGATGGATTTCCGGAATTATCTTTTATTGAAATTTTATTCGAATTGTTTACGACCGTTTTTAATCCTGACACACAGTTTTATGAAATCACCGGGGGAAATGAGCGTCTCCCTGCTTCATTTTATCCGCAGCTTAAAGACAGTCTATATTTCAATCACTGTGTCAAAAAGATCAGTCAAAACGCCGGCCGTATGACGATTGCCGCTCAAAACACACAATCTGGATATCTTGAACACTTTTCTGCTGACAAAGTTGTCATGACCCTTCCATTTTCCATCCTTAAATTTGTGCAATTCGATCCTATAGACGTGCTATCTTACAAAAAACGCACCGCGATCCATAGTCTGCATTATGTACCCTCGACGAAAATCGGTATTGAATTCAATCAACGCTTTTGGGAGAAAGACGGTATCTATGGTGGAAAAATGGTCACCGATCTTCCAACGCGCTTCACCATCTATCCAAGTCATGACCTTGGATCAAACGGTTCAGGCGTTGTTATCGCGAGTTATACTTGGGAAGACGACAGTACCCCATGGGCTAGTCTTTCTGAACATGAACAAATCATTCAAGCTTTGAAGATTTTAGCAGAGGTTCACGGTGATCAAGTATATGAAAGCTTTGTCAATGGCGTGGTGCAAAATTGGGGCAATCACCCGTATTCCGGAGGTGGTTTTACTTTTTTTAAACCTAATCAACGATCAGAATTAGGGCCACATCTATCTGCACGGGAAAATCACATTCATTTCGCCGGAGAACATACATCAGATTATCATGGCTGGATTGAAGGCGCGATACAGTCTGGAATTCGTGCTGCCATTGAAATCAACTCAGGAGAGACAATGTATTAAAAAAATAGTAGCTGTCAGGATATTCACCCATACACACTTAGATATCTAGTCATATGATGTAATGTAACTTGACTAAAGGGAGTGTGAGTCAACATGGTAGGACCATATAGACACGGAGCTAATGAATCATTTGGCGCAAACGCAGGTTTTGGTGGTAATCCAATGTACGGAGCTAACGCAGGATTCGGTGGCAATCCAATGCATGGAGCTAACGCTGGATTCGGTGGCAATCCAATGTATGGAGCCAATGCTGGATTCGGTGGCAATCCAATGTACGGAGCTAACGCTGAGTTTGGAGGCAATCCGATGCACGGTGCTAATGCCCCATATACTGCAAACATGTCGTGCGGAGCCAAATCTCATTGCGGCAACTATGGCGGTGGAGGGAACACATTTGCATTAATTGTCGTTCTTTTCATCCTTTTAATCATTGTCGGTACAGCTTACGTTTGTTAATAACACATTGTAGGAGACCGGATCCCTTCCGAGTCTCCTATTACATATGGCGGACGGATAGGTCCGATTTCAGCTGGACAAGCTATCTTAATAATAGGAGGTGGAAAAATGAATCTTGTTCTAAAATTGGTTTGGTTTTCAGTTACATTGATTCTAGCTGATTTATATCTTGAAAATTTAGATTATAACAGTATTTATCAACCCATTATTGTTAGTATTGTTCTAGCCATCGTAGGTGTTTTTATGGAAAGGTCGATGTTGAGTGATCATACGTTTTGGCGATCGCTTATTGCAGATTACATTACCGCCGTTGTGATTGTCTACGCATCAGGTTTCTTTCTACCCTATGCGGCAATTGATATTTATGGAGCATTGTACGGGGCTGCCTTCCTAGGATTAATGGAGTATATCATGCATCGATGGCTCCTCCGGACAGACCGCATCAATCAGTCCCCAGCCTAGAACATGCCGGCTAGAAGCCGGCGTGTTCTTTTTTGTAGGAGGGTAAAACATGTTCTCTTATATAGAAAAACAATTGATTCCCGATTTTTTTTGTACCACGGTGATTGGGATGAACCCAGTCTCCCATATACCCCGCTTGTTGTGCCTCCTGAAATGTATTCCCGAGGACCTTTTGATTAGATATGAATGCATCATTATGCTGTTTTGCATAGGCTTTCATCGAATGAATAAAATTTAATAATCGCTTTTGTTTATACTTGACGGCATTGGGTGCATTGATAAGAATCTGACATTTGCTTGCTTCAAATGGCTTGAGATAGTGCCTCAAGTGGCGTCTAAATTCACCCACTGAGCTTCTGTACCTATCGTTTGTCCCGCCGTTAAAAATCAGCAAATCAGGCTTGAGCTGCTGAAGCCATTGTTTCATAAAGGCATTGTTCAATTGAGCATGCCAGCGTAACAAATCCCCCCCTTGTCCGATGCGACTAACGGCTACCCCGCCATTTTTTAAAAATATCCCGCCAAAAAGGGTCACTTTGCCAGATATATGCCGGATGACCACTTGACGATCCTGAACATGCTTAGGCAGTTCAATGGTTTTTAAACTTAATGATCCGCCTGTATCGACCTGAATGAACTTCTGATGACGATACCCTATTTTAAAGCTTCCGCCATCGGGTTGTTGTAAATAGAACACACGGCCGTATGTCCAGTCCTTTTTGAGATCGAAACGCAACCAATCAGATCGCCCCTTATTCGTATACAGTCCCTTTAAATCAAATGAATATTGTGAAGGATATTGACCCGGCTCTAAATCATTAATTTCCTTTAATCGCCGAGACATCTTTAATTGATGATGATCCTGCTTAAAATAAATACTGTCAAACGGGACATAACCTGGTCCCCCGTCCCCATAAGTCTTATGCATTTGGGGGATTAATGTATCCAAGTACCGGCTTTTTGTTTTATGAGTCAGAGCACCGTTGGTTAAACTATCAAGTCCTGCAACAATCAAGAACGGCCGCTTTTCTGGCGTCGCATCAGCTTGTTCAAAACGTCCATCAGCTGAAGGAATCGCTACTTGTATAATGACAACAATGAGACTAAAACCAATAACGAATAAGCCCAATCTTTTTACCACATCATTCATCCCTTATCAATCGTCCTTTTCATCCTTGCATTCTTACTGTTACCAACCCCCATAAAAAATTATTATCGACATATAACCCAGAAAATCTTTAGTGGAACGAAATACTATATATGTACCCCCTTTATTTTAAGTAAAAGATCCCCGAAAACACACTAAGCAGCGCTGCTTAGTGTGTTTTTTGTATCAGTAGGCCTTCGAACGAACCAAAGAATATTTGTAGTCCTGCATGTCTGTTATTTTAAGGGAAATACTATCGGTATGATTAACAGGCGGTGAGAATATGTCAGACAGGAAAATTTTAAAAGGGCTATTAGTTATAGGGTTAATTTCATTCCCTTTTACAGTTAAAAAACCGAGGACTTTGGAATGGATGTTCATTTATGTCGCTCAATCAATATTGGGCAGTTTGTTGGGAAACTTAGCTGTGGCCAATAAGTTGATCGCTTATCCGGTTCGCATTTCTCGAAAATATCATACATCACTTATCTACGAATGCCTCTTTTATCCAATGATGGGGGTTATCTATAATCGATGGACACGTACATCCAAGGGAATGTTCATAAAATTATTAATGCTGGTTGTGCCGACGACCATCTTAGAGATGATTTTCGAAAAATATACCCGGCTTGTTAAATATATCCGTTGGAATGGATGGGCCACCTTTTTAAGCGTATCCCTAAGCTTACTTTTCATGCGTGCATTGGGCAGTATCGTTCGGCGATGGACAAAAGGACAATCGCAGCCATGATGCGACGGCATATCATGGAAAGCAACCAACACAACAAATGAATCGATTGAATAATTTTGAAAAGTTCGAGGTTGAGAGCGGGGGGCATTTTTCTAGTCTGGAGCAAATCGATTAATCATCTTGATTGTCTTGAAAATGAACTTGACACTGTCCGTCATCACATTGTCCTACAGGAACAATGCTCCGACGATCCGCAATGAATCGGTACAACTTTTGCCCAAGTCCGACTTTCATAGATAGCCAAATGAACGGAACCAAAGCAATATAGATCGGGATACGCTTAGTGATTTCCAAGATTGTTGCAATCCCTGAAAAGCTTTGACCATCTCGTTTCCGTATACTATAGATCCGGTCTTCAACATCCATTCCGTGTAATTGATACGTTTCCATGACACCTTCAGTTCGAAAGGAAATGAATTCAATGTTCCCTAGTCGATCCATCTTACGCATCGCTCTCATGGCGCGCGTACACATCGGGCACCAGCCATCATAAAAAACTTTTAGCGTTGGCTTCTGAGACATTAGCGCTCCCTCCAAACTAATACTTATACGTTATTCCTTATGATCCCTTGCTACATGAAAAAAGTCCCCAGATTTAGTCCCACTTGGCTGACTAACATGCTGTAGTAACGGAATATTTTTCGAACAATGAATGTAGGCTTCCTCGACGGTAATCTTAACCCACGTTGTGATCGATTGATGATTCGGGAGTTCCGGATGTAAGTGATAGGCGTCTGCTTCTGAAAGGATGACTGCTGAGCCATTCACATGCAAGCCAACTTGATGTTGAAAAAAATCGATAAACAACAACGTTAAGTGAGGATTTTCAACCAAATTACCTAGACTCGCCATCACCCCGTTCCCTTTGTATTCCGGAAACAGTAAGGTCTGCTTATCGACGATTTTTATAAATCCTGGTGCACCGGTTTTAATAGAACAATCTGTTTGTCCTTCACCATCAGCGGTTGCCAAAAATACCATGCCAATCCTCTTGATAAAGGATTGCATCGCATCATTAAGATAATCTAGCATTTGCTTATCATAAAAAGCAAGGGCTTTTGCTTCACTGTCAAACTGCTGTTGCAGCCTTCGTTCTCCACTCATCATTTGCCCCTCTCTTCTCTATTGTCCTGATTGAGATGAGATGATTGCCCGGCCTCACGCGCATTTTCCAATACCGACTGCAGAAGAAAAATACGAGAAATTTGCCTTAAACGAACGATGATATATAGAAATGGCCCGACAAAGAACAGAATAAATAACAACAGTAACCAAACTGAAGGCTCTAAATGAATGGCGGACAGCCAGCCAAACGCTAAACCCGTGAAATTTTCCTTATATACATAAATGATGGTTATCATTGCCGCTAGAAATACATAGACAGCATGGAAAGTTAATTTAATATACTTGAAATATCCCTGCAATCCGTGTGAATATTGCCTATTAATATCACAACTCATATTTTGGACGTATGTTCTTAAAGTCCCCTGCGAAAATTTTTTCCATAATGTAATATAACTTCCTCTTAAACTCACCCCGGAGACACCCCTTCACATGTGACATCTTATTTCTATTATAATATGTTTTAGCACATCACACAGCTCTTTCGCTTGTTTTGTAAAAAAAGATTTGTATTACGTAAAAACGCGGTTCCTCGACCAAGCGAGAAACCGCGTTGTGACAGTGATCCGTACTGGGCTCGAACCAGTGACCTCATGCCTGTCAAGCATGCGCTCTCCCGACTGAGCTAACGGATCATAATTGCTTCAACTTTATCTTTTTGTTAAGGACAAGTATTAATATACCAGATAAATAACTATGCGTCAATAAAAATGTAAAATTAAAATGTCGTTCATATTCATTAGCTTATACAAATATAAAATATGAAATATGAAATCTTTCATGTTTATAAGTCTATCAATATTGGGTAATCCCTAAAATAAGAGGTGCCTACGATTCCATTATTTAATTTTTTTTTAAAAAGGGATTGAATGTTGTAAGCAAATTCGTAATAATATGAATAACAGTCCAAGGAGGTATATCATGACAGAACAAAATGATCAAACGAATAACAGTAGCCTTAATGTTAAGGATTTTTTAATTGGAGGCTTAATCGGCGGCATTGTTGGAGCGTCAACCGCCTTTCTAACAGCGCCAAAACCAGGTAAAGATGTTCGCAGAGATCTTGCTGACCAATCTGTCGCCATCAAAAACCGTTCATCTGATTTTGCTAGAACCGTTTCTGAACAATCTTCTAAAGTCAGTGACAAAGCTAAAGAATTAAAAGCTCGATTTAATCAGGACGATCAAACTGATCAGGAAGTTCCCGTCGACGATGACGATGATGAAATCGCGACGACAAAGGAACAGGAACCCGTTGAATTAAGATAGTTATCTCTGACAGGGCTGCCCGCAATAAATGGGCCAGCCCTTTTTTATACAGTAAAATCGACAGCACGGATGACATAATCTGGTATGCCTATATCACTTTTACCATGAACATGATATAATAAAAATTATGATAATACGTAGAGAAGCCCTTCCGCTTCACTAAGCACTACGATAAGGAGGAACCAATTATGAGATACGGAATTGCAATGTTTCCATCAAAAGAATTACAAGATAAAGCAAACGCCTATCGAAAACGCTATGACCCCCATTACTCCAATGTGCCACCGCATATCACACTTAAAGAGCCGTTTGAGCTTGAAAACGACGAGATTGACCTCATGATCAAACAATTTCGCAGCATCGCTGATAACCACGAACCCGTTGATATTGAGGTAAAAAAAGTGAGCTCCTTTCATCCCGTCAATAATGTGATTTATTTCAAAATCGATGAGCATCCGAATTTGATGCGTTTACAAGAGAATCTGCATGAAAACGAATTAGGGGATGATCGTGAATATCAATTTGTCCCACACATTACAATTGCTCAGGATCTTTCTGACGAGGAACATGCTGACATCCTGCAAAGCTTAAAAATGATGGATGTCCATCACAAAGAAACGATCGACCGCTTTCAACTTCTTTATCAATTGGACAATGAATCGTGGACTGTCTATGAAACGTTTCATTTGCAAAAGAAAGGAAAGTAATTGATGAACAGGCCCGTAATCATCGTAGAATCTAAAAAACAATATGATGACGCTTTGAATGTCCGGAACGAAGTGTTTGTGCATGAACAAAACGTTCCCGCTGATCTTGAGATCGATGAATTTGAAGACGACTCGACACATTTTGTCACTTATGAACAAGACAAACCCATCGGTGCTGGACGGCTTCGCCACATTGATCAAGTTGGCAAAGTTGAACGGATTTGTGTATTAAAGGCTTACCGGGGACATAAGGTGGGACAGGCCATCATGTGCGCCATTGAATCGTCCGCAAAAAAACAGGGGTTTCATACCCTTAAACTAAACGCCCAGAACCACGCTATCAAGTTCTATCAACAGTTGGGGTATGACGTTTGTTCTGATGAATTTATGGACGCGGGTATTCCTCACGTACAGATGACAAAATCTTTATAAAAAAGCAGCAAACAGCCTGATCTTAGGCTGTTTTTTGCATATTGGGCCGAGCTTTTAGCCACCCTAAGTTTTAAAGGGGTGTGACGGTTCATGGAATATCTTAGTTTAACAATTGAATTGATCGCCGGATACTTTTCACTTCTGGGCGCAACGAAGATTATGGGCCGAACCTCCCTCTCTGAGGCGACCCCTTTTGACTTCGTTGCGGCCATCGTCTTAGGGGAATTCGTCGGAAATGCGGTCTACGACTCTGAAGTGGATATCTGGCGGATTTTATTTGCCGTTGCTTTATGGGCTGTACTGATCCTTGCCATTGATCTCATTACGATGAAATTTAACATCACCAGAAACCTATTTGAAAGTAAGCCATCTCTACTTATCAAAAACGGGGTCGTTGACCGGAAAGAAATGAAAAAACGCCGAATGGACATCAATCGCCTGCAAACATTGTTAAGAGATAAGGAGGTTTTTTCATTCCGGGAAATTGAATACGCGATTTACGAACCCAATGGCAAAGTGACTGTGCTAAAAAAACCTATGTACCAGAATGTTGTTAGAAGTGATATGAACCTACCCAGTCAATCAAAAAGGCTCCCCCTGCTACTAATTAATGATGGGGTTCTCATTAAACGAAACTTGCTGCAAATGGGACAAGATGAGCAGTGGCTCCTCAATGAGTTAAATCAGCGCGGAATTAACGCCATCACTGATGTCATGTTAGCAGAATGGAGTCAAGAGGATGGACTGTTGGTCCAAAAATTAGATAACGCTTAAGTATCCACTAGATTCGAATATCGACACGTTGTCCCTTCTCATCCATCTGTTTTAGTCGCTGCTTTTGGAAATGCAAAGAGGCTTGATCACGGTGATCCTTGACAGGCTGAGCTTTTTCCACTTTCATTGGCGTCCGATGCCTAACTGACTTCATTGGCTGACCTTCAAAGTGCTTAACATGAACAGGTGGCAAATACCCCAAATCAATCACCTCATATGATTAATGATAGAGAGCAACCCATGGGTTGCTCTTTTTCTTTAAATCCACGATCCCCAAGGCCGGCGCGGTTCTTCACGATCATCATCGTGATCGTCATGATCCTGATCATCCTCTTCGTCGTGATCTTTGTGATCGTCTTTCCAGTTTTCCTGATCGTCATGACCCTCATGATCATGATGGTCCTTTTCCTCTTCCGAAGATTCGACTGGACGAATAGGGAATCCCCAGAAATCACGTTGAACCTGCGGGCCTTGTGGGCCTTCCCAATGCTTACCTTCCGTCTCGGGAGATAATTGAACCTCATCTGCTTTGATAATAAGTTTATCAACGTGAATGGTCTTAGGTTGCTTTCTTTCCTCCGACATCTTATTCCCTCCTAAAGATGGTTTCTTGACACTGTATGCGAAAGCACTAGGTTTTGTATAGTCCATCGCCTATAAGTGCTAGGATAAGAAGAAAGCTACTAAAGATTAACCAATATTTGATTTGTACTTTTGATTTTGTAATCTAACTCTTGAAAATAGACAAAGACCTCAATGGCCACATGATCATAGTACTTGGTTTCGACAGGAACTTGAAAATCACTGACAGCCAACTCTTCTCCGGCAGCTATGGACACCTGGGATACCGGATGGACCCATATTTCACCGCGTTCTCTAGCCTCCTGAGCCCAATCATTCTCCAGGAATGTCCATTGGAGCTGCTGGGTATCAACTTGCCCTTGGTCTACATGTTCTGCTCCTAAAATTCTCCCTTTTAATTCTGCCGCATCACCTGGAGTGAAACGAAAACACACAAACGGGGTTCCCAAAGATTGGGTACCGTTATTTTGCAAAATAAAATCTCCCCGGATCACACATCGGTTTTGATTCATAATCATCGCATAATCCAAAATACCAACTGCTAGACAGTCATCTTTCTTATTTGGATTTTTTTCCAAATCAGGTTTTTGATTTAACACCGCCTCGCCATTATTCTTTAACCGTTTATCTAAGATATTTAACCTTTTTTTATAGACAGATAGTTCTTCATCTTTCTCATTAAGATCTCTTTGCACTTCCGCGAGTAACCGTTCATAATCTTTAACACGTTTTTGATAAGCTTCTGAATTCGAGCTGCCCGCCTGTTCTTCCTGCCCGTTATTGAGTTTTTCCATCGCTGCTTGAAGTTCAGCAATTTTTTGTTCAGACTGTGTATGTTTAGCGACCACGTCATCATAAGCTTTTTTGAGCGCATCGTAGTCTTGTTTCAGTTTGTGATACTCAGTTCCGTCTTCTTTCAGGCGTTCGAGTTGTTCTTCCAATGCTTTAATCTTCTCCTCAGCGAAAATATGATCCTTCTCTAACTGTAATGATTTTTCCTTATAATAATTTTGTCGATCAATCAGCTGCGAATAACTAACTGTTTTTCGATCTTTATCCAAACAAAACGCCCCCTGACACGAAATCCTTTCTCCTAACAGCTTATGTAACAGCCGCCCATTTGTTGCCTGTTTGTTTTTCACTACGACTTATAGCAAAAAACGGGAACTCACCATGAGTCCCCGCTTCTCCTTCATTCATACTACAGTTGTGGCTTATTTGACATCCTGAAAAGTGACACAGTCTTCGACATCAATATTGCCTTCTCTGACATTTACGATGCCTGTATCAAAGAGAACATCGCCATATCTTTCATTGATGAGTTGGACTTGATATTCATCACCAGCAGGACCATCAACAAGGGCTAGATTAAAGTCAAGACGACGACCGTCGTTCGTTCGACCTTCACCGCTTACGACGACCTTCAGACCGTCACCGCCGTAGCATTCGCTACATTCAAGTGAGTCGGCATCAAAGCTATCGGCTGTGAATTGCAAATTCCGTAGGCCATCGCTTGAATCGGTGTCGTTAAAAGTGAGTCTGAACGTCGAATCAACAAGACTACAATTCGGGCAGATATCTGCTAGAATACCAACCTCGCCTTGTTCAGTTGCATCTTCACCCGTGAAACCGGAAGCTTCACCGCTTGCTTGGCAGTCACAATTCTTCCGTGGGAAAATGTCTGGGCATTGTTCCGGAAATTCAATCGGTGGACACTGATCAATACCTTCAGGTGCAGTAAGATCATTGTTACGCGGTGAACAGAACTTCGCCAGCACTTCCAGTTTGACTTCTGCTTCTACTTGCACATCAACACAGAACGTGACTTCTAATTCGAAACTGCGCGGGCATGGGCTATTGAGCAGCAACGTCCCGGACGAAATGCGACAGAAAATTTTCGACACCCGGCATAGAAGATCTGTACCGTTTGGATAGCATAATACGAACGATTCAAGGGCTGCTGCATCCAACACAGCCTCTGTGACGCATTTGCCGTAGCGATCCACCACTTCGATTTTTACGTCTGTATTGAACAACAAATCGACAAGTTGGGCATCGACAAATTCACCGCTAATCGGTACGGTTACATCGCGCTTTTCACCGACTTGCTCACAGAAGAAACCATTATCCTCGCAAAGGGTTGAATCACTTTGATTCAACGGAAACAAAGGTGGGGTCTCCGGTGTTTGACAAACGATTCTTAACGGCCGGCGCCCGGGATCCTCCATGGCTCTTTCAATGGCTTCCATTTGTTCATCATCAAAGGCAATGTTTTTTGTGACAGTTAGTGTATCTGTTACCCAGTCATAGACTTTAGGAACGCGAATACATTCATCTTGAAGGCTATTAGCGGCCCTTGGAATATTCCTTTGTTTATGGTTGTTACCCATGAAATAACCTTCCTTTCTTTTCAACAAAATCATTGTTGATTGGTTCATTACATAGTATGGAGATAACCAAGATATTGGCACTCATCTGCCCGCCCATTTTTTTATAGACTTTAAGGAGGCATCTGTGATGACCGTTCTCATCAACCAACAAACGGTCGAATTAAATCAACGCGAACAGGCAAAATTGCTCAATCTTCTCCCTTACTGGGGATTGTCATTGAATCAAGATCAAGCCATTGGACCGGCCTTTGACAAACACACGATTAATATACACTGTAGCCATAGTTATTTAATCGAACAAACTCAGGTTTACTTGCAACACACAGGCTTGACACTTATGCAAAACCAGCAGCAATCACCTATGTACGATGTTCAATTCTTCAATAATCATGATTACCCCATATCCGTACAAGCGGGCACACGGAACATGACTTACAATTTAAAACCCCTTCACCCCGGAAGTGCGACAACCGTTCAACGTTTCATTCACAAAAACTTGTGGTTACCGCCCGGTATGGAACCATATACCGTTATCATTGATGCATCCTATCAATCTAGAAGTGCAGAATGGCTCGCCTATCTATTCATGCAACAGATGAGCGATTCATTATTGCCTGATCTCAAACATATTTCCTTTCCAGTCTATCAATATCTTGTAAAAAAAGTGCTCACACCTTTGAATGAATCATTTGCCAAAACACAATTTTTTGAACAAAGTGAGCCTGATTTACCGCTATCACCTCAACCTAAACAGCAACAAGCTGTTGAAAAGCCGGCACCCCATAAAAAGCAGGTGTCATCGCAAAAAGGCAGCCATTTTGGCCATAAACAAACGAATCAACACACCATCAACCCTTTTAAGAATGGTTCCGATAGCGATCACGGTGGTGGTGAGACGATTAATCCCTTTAAACGTACCCACAAACAGCAAACAAAGCCATTCAATCCATTTAAAAAGAAGCGGTAGCCGACTGAACACGTTCACCCTTTTTTGAATATATTTGCGAGTAGGAAGAGGGGTGAGGCTGATGAAAAAACATGATGTTCAAGCGTTATATAAAGACGTGCAACGAAAAAAAAGCCTGCGTCGCAAGCAAAACCGGCAAACATCCTTATTTGCTGCCGAGAAACCTAATCAAGGTTGTAGGACGTGCGGAAAAGTCACTTGGAAACCTTATAAACAATAATCCATGGAAAACGGGTGGTTCAAGTTCACTGAACTTAAACCACCCGTTTTTTCTAATCAAATAATATTATACCCACTGTCAACATGAATGATTTCACCAGTAATCCCCTTCGATAATTCACTCATTAAAAACAAGGTTGTGTTGCCAACATCCTCTTTTGTTACCGGTCGGCGTAAAGGAGCGTTGTCTTCGATATCCTTTAAAATGTCATTGAAGCCAGACACTCCTTTGGCAGATATCGTACGAATCGGCCCCGCAGATATAGCGTTAACCCGGATTCCATCTTTGCCAAGGTCATTGGCTAAGTACTTAACACTGGCTTCTAAGGCGGCTTTGGCCACTCCCATCACATTATAATTTTGCACGACCCGCTCACCGCCGATATAGGACATCGCGACAATACTTCCCCCTTCAGACATAATCGGCCGAGCGAATCGAGCCACAGCTGCGAGTGAATATGAACTGATTTCTTGAGCCATTAAATAGCCTTCACGGGAGGTATTGACATACTCCCCATTAAGTTCTTCGGTATTAGCATACGCAACAGAGTGAATCACACCGCTTATGACACCCACTTGTTCTTGAATCGTTCGAAAAGCTGTTTCAATCTGTTCCTCGTCGGCCACATTACATTGTAAAACCATGGGATCCACAGCTCCATCAAGCTTTTCCACTAATTTTTTCACTTTCTCTCCAGATCGTTCTCTACTGTATGTAAAAATCAAACGAGCTCCTGCATGATGCAGCGCTTCCGCGACGCCCCAAGCTATGCTGCGTTGGTTAGCAACACCCATAATGACATACGTATGTCCTTGTAATGATATTCCCATATTCTAAAGTAACCTCCTTAAATCAATTCACTTATTTCCGACACACAGGACGTAAATATTATATCATGACCTTGTAAAGAAAGAAAAACGCACTTCCATTTCACCAGAAGTGCGTTCAAAATTATTGTGTACATAGCATCCGCTTAAGTTTTTCAACATGCTCTTTACTCCCTGAGACAACCAAGTGATCGTCCATATGTAACTGAGTATCACCGTGAGGAATAATCGAATCGTTGCCCCTGAAAATCCGGACAATAATGGCATCACCCAAAAATGGAAACTCACGAAGCTCTGTGTGCTCGTATTTGGGATTCTGCATCGGTACTTCATATAAGCCCGTATCTTCTTTTGTTAAGATATCAATAATATTCGGTGATTCAACCATGGCTTTTAAGATGGTTTTTGTCGACAACATTGTTGCAAAAGTATCAATGTTTTGTTCCTTCAAATCTTTTCGTGTATCTGGTCTTTCAATTCGAGCAATCACCCGCTCGACCCCACGTTCTTTTGCAGCACAAGCTAATTCTGCATTCGTGTGACTATCACCGGTTGCAAACACTAAAATATCGGCATCAAAAACTTTTAAGCCATCCAAAGTCTTAACATTATAATCAGGCAGCTCCGTAATAGCGAATTTCTGGTCTTGACTTTGAGCGAAGCTGTCTTCCTTCTTACCCTGTTTTTTGTGATACATAAAGGTTTCGTAGTCTTCGTTATCGAGTTCCAAAGATAGTGGTAACGTAATCTGGTTAGCCCCGATAAAAGCCACAGATTGCTTGGCATCATCCGAAGCAAACGGGAACAATTTTTTAAAGACAATCGGTCCCATAATGCAGCTAAGAACCCCGACAAGAATAATGGCTGATGCTGTTTTCGTGGCAATCATACCCATTTGTTCAGCGATTCGGGCTGCGGCAATAACCAGAGTCAGTTTAGCTGAAATTAAGCTGCCGATACTGAGTACCGTCTTCCAATCATACCATTTACGTAAAATAAGGCTCGGAATCAATTTCGCAACTACAAACGCTACGAATAACAATGGAATCAGCATCAGAACTTCAGGATCCGTAAGCAATGATCGCAAATTAAGATCAACGCCAATCATTACAAAGAAGATCGGAATTAAAAAGCCATAGCCAAATGAATCCAGCTTCTGAACCATGGTTGGATTAGGTGATAATAGAGACACAAGCACCCCCGCTAAGAAAGAACCGAGAATGATCTCCGTTCCAAGCTGACTCGCCAGACCCACAAGCACGATAATCAACGTGAAAACAGCGCGAATATCAATCTGAATCGTTCCTCGAGTCATTGTCTCCATAAACGACCGTGATTTAAAGAATTTACCTAATAAGTAAAGTAACACACCTGCAGCAAATAAAATGAGTAACAACCATGTACTCCCGCTTGCCCCTCCAGAAACTGATACAAACACCGCGAGTAAGATCATGGTTGCAAGATCCCCGACGACAGTGATCAGCAAAATATTTTGCCCGACACTTGATTTTAAAATGCCTGAATCCTTAAGCGTCGGAACAACAATCCCTAGTGAGATCGTTGAAATAACCAAAGTTAAAATATATTCATTGTTACTGAACCCTAACCAGACGATCCCCAAAGATATCACATAGGATAGCAATAAGATTGAAGTAAAAATCAGTAAAGCCAGAATAGGTCCATTGGGTTCTTGCTTTTTTTTGTCTTTCTTTTTATTTTGTGCAAAAACGGAAAAATCGATTTCAACACCACTTAAAAATAAGAGGTAAATGAAACCGAGCGTTGACAGAGTATCCAGAAATGAACCGGCATCAATAATGTCAAAGCCTGTTTTGCCAATAATAATCCCGGCAATAATTTCTGCAACTACGACAGGTATAAAATGCAAGCGAAACCGATTGAGCAAAATCGGTGTGATAAAGGCGGCAAGGACAACAATAACCAGTGATTCAAATGATTGTGCATGAGTCATGACAAGCCTCCTTGCTTCTCAAAGTGTTATATGTAAAACCATTTCATTTTGTCAGTCCCCATCAATTTAACCGACTTTCTACATTCTTTCAAGAAAAAAGTTTGGTGTCTTAGGCTAACCAAAAAATATCTAATTTAGACACTTAACGACCGAATATCAAGGGATTAAAATTGTGTGTCAAAGCATTGGGACTGTTTTTTTTTTGACGCAATTAAGATATGATAGGAAATGATGTTTAAAGAACTGGTTAAAGAAGAGGAACGATACCCATGAGTCAAAATGACCCCAAGTTAACAACCAAAATTGATTATACGTTGATTTTCGTCGTTTTTTTATTAGGCTTGACAAGTTTAATTGCGATTTCACAGGCTCCGGACCCAGATGGGAACTTGACGATTACATCTGTCATTCAAAAGCAAATTTTATGGTATGTCGTCGGTTCTGTCGTCTGCGTTGTCGTATTTATATTTGATTACGACAAATTGCAAAACCTCGCATGGTTTGTCTACGGATTCGTCCTATTATTATTAGTGAGCTTAATTGCCTTCAAATTGGGTATCCCTGTGCCTTTTGCTCATGAATCCAATGGGGCTTACAGCTGGTTCCAATTACCAGGAATCGGAACGATTCAGCCGGCTGAATTTATGAAGGTCGCACTCATCATTGCCTTAGGACAAATTATTTACCGGCACCGTGACACTTATGATCATCCAAGTGGCAAACAAGATTTGCTCTTAGTCGGGAAAATTTTCATTACGGCTTTCCCGCCGTTTGCCCTTGTTTTGATTCAACCCGATTTAGGAACGGCACTTATATTGTTTGCAATCACGTTTTTTCTTATTTTTGTGTCTGGGATTCGTTGGCGATGGCTGCTGATGATGATCACCTTGGTTATTTTAGGTGTTGCTTTATTTTTTTACTTATTTTTCAACCATCCAGACATTTTAAACACCATTCTTGAAAAGCACCAATTGAACCGGTTTTCCGCTTGGTTGAACCCTAATGAATACTCTAATAATATCGGCTATCAACTCTTGCATTCATTGACATCCATTGGATCAGGCCAACTTTATGGACGAGGAATAGAGAGCACGTCCGTGATTTTACCTTTTGGCCATACGGACTTTATCTTCGCAGTCATTGCCGGCCATTTCGGCTTTTTTGGCGCCAGCGTTGTCATATCACTGCTATTTATGCTGATTTATCGAATTGTCAATGCCGCTTTAGCAACCCATGATCCGTTTGGGACTTATATCTGCACAGGTATCATCGGCATGCTGACCTTCACGATTTTTGAGAACATCGGCATGACGCTTCAAGTCATGCCGATCACCGGCATCCCGCTTCCGTTTCTTAGTTATGGCGGTAGTGCCCTGCTCAATAACATGATTGCCATTGGTCTCGTCTTAAGTATTGAAGCCCGGTCACGGCGTTATATGTTTGATTAGATACTTGACGAATGTTGAATGATGCCATGAATATCCGGCGAAGGGGGAGCACTAACAACAATCGTTTCCTCTGTTAGTGGATGTTTAAAGGATAGATGCTGGCTATGTAAAGCTTGCCGGTGAATCCTGGTTAGTGAACCACCGTAGAGGTCATCACCGGCTAATGGATGACCGATATGAGCAAAATGCACCCGAATTTGATGTGTTCGACCGGTTTCTAACCGAATTGTGACAACATCCATACCCGCCAATCTTTTGACGACCTTATAATGCGTCCGAGCCCATTTTCCATCTTCTCGGACGCATCTTTTGATAATACTTCCCTCTTCCCTGCCAATAGGGGCATCAATAACTCCTTCTACTGCTTGCAGATGTCCTTCCGCAACCGCCAAATATTCCCTTTCTATAGCCTTACTATGTTGCATATGAAAAAAACGTTCGTGAGCGTAGCGATGTTTGGCAATTAAAATTAAGCCTGAGGTATCCCGATCAAGACGGGTGACCGTATGTACAGTGTAAGGCAGGTGCTGCCCTTGTAAATAAGCCAAAACACCATTAGCTAATGTGCCATTAGGATATTGAAAGGAGGGAATGACCGGTAAATCCGGCGGTTTGTTGATAACCAAAGCGTCATCATCTTCATACTTAATATCGAGGGGCATCGACCGAGCCATTAACGTATCGCTAGTATGCTCAGGGGGAAATTTGATGACCAGTTCATCACCGGTGGTGATCCGATAACGAACGGTTGCGGGTTGACCATTAATGAAAAATTGTCCGCCAAATTTAATCGATTTAACAAGCCGCCGGGATAGCTTGAGATGGTCAAATAAATAGGTTCGTAACAAGACGCCATCCGCGGCGTCTTGTATCACTTGCTTTAGAGTGTAAGGTTCCATAGAGTGCATCCTTTCAAGTAGTGTCCGTCAATCGCTGATGAATGATTCTTTCACGCGCTTCCAAAATGGGAACGGCCGGAACCGGGCAAACCGGACTTTTTCATGGGCAACGCGGCATTGAATCGATTTAACATCCTTATGAACAAGAAACAAGTGATCAATGGTCACGTCAAAATTAACGTCATTCACAGGACGGAGCATACATGTATGATGCTGAGGCAAAATCAGCGGTGAACCGACTGTCCGAAACACACGGTTATTGATTGACGCCATCTCTGCTAATTGAATGGATGGTAATGAGGGGTGAATAATCGCCCCTGATAACGCTTTGTTATAAGCGGTGCTTCCAGAGGGTGTTGAAATGCACAGTCCATCGCCACGAAACGTCTCAAATGTTTCTCCCTTAATGACAACATCCATAACTAATGAGCCTTCCATGCTTTTCACTGTACACTCATTCAGCGCAAGATAACGCTTTTCTTTTTTATCATCATTAAATCGTACTGTCACTTCAAGCAATGGATAGTCCACAATATGGAAGGGCGTTTTCGCAATATGTATTACAAGCTTTTCAACTTCTTCCGGCGTCCAGTCAGCATAGAAACCGAGATGACCGGTGTGTACGCCGACGAACGCTGTTTCATCAAGTCGGTGGACATAACGTTGGAAGGCGTACAGAAGGGTGCCATCGCCGCCAACAGAAATGACAATATCCGGTTCTTCTTCATCATAGACGAGTTCAAAACCGGTCAAATAACGCTTGATTTGTTCTTGGATTTGGTTAGAGGTTTCATCACCTTTAGATTGGATTGCAAATCGCATGCTAACATCTTCCTGTCTATCAATTATTTTTTTCGGCTTTTGTCATCGGTCTTCTTTAGATAAAAATGTTTCTGCGCTTCCTGGATTTCTTCTCTAATCTTAGACATCTCTTCATCTAATCGGAAGGCCGCTTCAGCTGCCCGTTGCAGACGATTTTTGATTTCTATCGGAATCTGGCCTTCATATTTATAATTCAATGAGTGCTCAATTGTAGCCCAAAAGTTCATCGCTAATGTACGAATTTGAATTTCAACTAAAATATTTTGTTCCCCTACAATGGTTTGAACAGGATAACTGACCACCAAGTGATAGGACCGGTAACCGCTGTCCTTTTTATCAGCAATGTAGTCTCTTTCTTCCACGATCTGCAGGTCTTCACGACTGCGCAGAAGTTCAATAACGGTTCGGATGTCATCAACAAATTGACACATCACACGTAAACCAGCTATATCCTGCATGGTATGTAATTGATTAAAGGGGATATCCTTCCGCCTTGATTTATCAAGAATGCTGGGAACCGGTTTGACGCGCCCAGTCACAAATTCAATTGGTGAATGCTGCGATGTCATTTCATATTGTTCCCTGTACCCCCTTAACTTTATTTTCAATTCATCAATGGCTTGATGATACGGTGTTAGAAATAGGTCCCAGTCCAATATGGGTCACCACCTAATGACTTTGATTGATGGGGTTTTTAAAGATTGTTTCCCAACCTCCATTATGTCATAATTTGATTATACTTACCAATTCGTGATAGGGGTCACAAACAATGAGTCAAGAACTTGAGATTGAATACAAAAATTTATTAACGCAAAAGGAATTTGATACACTTAAACACCACTTTCAATTGCAGCAACACGATTTTTTCAAACAGCACAATGATTATTTTGATACATACCATTTTGAACTCAAACAAGCGAGTGCTGCCTTACGCATCCGTCAAAAACAAGATCAGTATACATTGACATTGAAACAATCAGCACCCTCCGGCATCGGCTTAATGGAAACTCATCAATCGATTGAACAGAAACAAGCTGAACATATTATAGCAACCGGGGTATTGCCTGAAGGTGACGTACGCAAAGCGCTTAGAGAAAGCAATATTTCCACCGATAAACTCCAATACCTTGGGCGTCTGTCAACGGAACGGGCGGAGTTAGCCTATAAAGATGGAACGCTCGTACTTGATCACAGTTTTTACTTAAAAAAGGATGACTATGAATTGGAATATGAAGTGTCCGATGCCCACTTAGGTCGAAAGCAATTCGATGCGCTGATGCACGAGTTCAAGCTTCCCGAGCGCCCCCCACAAAATAAAGTACAACGATTTTTTGTGAGAAAATTCAACGGTGATGTTGAATCTTAATTAGCACTGGGCCTTTGGGTCCCGGTGCTTTTATTTCGCAGGTTGTCCCAAAGGAGACGCTCTGTCCCGTGAGTGTCCCGTATCTTAATAAAAGTGTCCCGGAACATAAATTTTCTGTCCCACATTTCATCAATCTCGGAACGCACGTGTCCCATTGGGTGTGCGCTGTCCCGAGGCTGTCCCGTACCTCAATAAAAGTGTCCCAAACTATAAAGATTCTGTCCCGCATTTCATCAATCTCGGAACGCACGTGTCCCATTGGGTGTGCGCTGTCCCGAGGCTGTCCCGTACCTCAATAAAAGTGTCCCAAACTGTAAATTTTCTGTCCCGTATTTCATCAATCTCGGAACGCACGTGTCCCATTGGGTGTGCGCTGTCCCGAGGCTGTCCCGTACCTCAATAAAAGTGTCCCAAACTGTAAAGATTCTGTCCCGTATTTCATCAATCTCGGAACGCACGTGTCCCATTGCGAGTGTGTTGTCCCGAGGCTGTCCCGTACCTCAATAAAAGTGTCCCAAACTGTAAATTTTCTGTCCCGCATTTCATCAATCTCGGAACGCACGTGTCCCATTGCGAGTGTGTTGTCCCCATCAAAGAGTATGAGATATGCCCCACACGATGCCTTATAGTTGCCCTTCTCTACAGATCCTTGCTAAAATATAATCACATTACGACATCAGACTTAAATCGCATGATTCACTTAATTTTGTCTAATATTAATTATTGGGGGATCATATGGAATACCCGGATCAAACGATATATGAAGGGATCGGAGGAGCCGATAAGGTGGCAGCCCTTGTCGATCATTTCTATGATCGCGTTGCCCGCCACCCTGATCTCGCACCGATTTTCCCAGATGATTTAACTGAGACGAAACGAAAGCAACAGCAATTTCTCACTCAGTTTCTTGGCGGACCGTCCTTATACAGTGAAGAACATGGACATCCGCGCCTAAGGGCTCGTCACTTGAGATTTCCGATTGGTGCCGCTCAAGGTCGTGCATGGTTATCCTGTATGCAAGCGGCGATGGATGCAGTCACGATTCCTGAACCTTGGTGTGAGATCATGTTTGAACGTTTGACGTTAACGGCACACCACATGGTAAACTTACACGAGGAAAACAGCCTAGAGAGGTGATACGTCGTGCAACCATTTACGCAGAATGCCGCGTGTGAAGGATCTAATGGGACTTGTACAACACCTCAATATCAATCACAATCACACAAACCCATTGAAATCTATTCATTTATAGATCCATTATGTCCTGAATGCTGGGGACTCGAACCGATTATAAAAAAATTAACGGTAGAATACAGTCAATATTTCACATTAAGATATGTGATCGGCAATCAATCAGCAAGTCATAAATATTCAACCAAGGAAAAAATGGCCCATTTGACAGGAATGTCCTATGATGGTGCTGCCACACAAGCGCTCTCGACATATCAAACATCCATTGCTGTCAAGGCCGCTGAACTGCAAGGAAAAAGCGCTGGACGTAAATTTTTACGGCGATTCCGAGAACAACTTTTTGTTAACCAGGCCCATATGAATCAAGAAGATTTATGGATGGATTGCGCAAAAAGTATTAACCTTGACCTTGATGAATTTAAGAAAGATATCGAATCAGAACGCCCGTTTAAAGCATTGCAGTGTGATCGAAACATCACTTCGGAAATGGACGTTGACAACTTGCCGGCATTTGTCTTTTTCAATATTAGTGAGAATGATGAAGGGATCAAAATCAACGGTCGTTATCCCTATCATGTGTATGTCCAAGTGTTGACAGAATTGTTAGGCGAAACACCGAAACCTGAATCCCACCCACCGCTTGAAGCTTTTATGTCTAAATATCAATTTGTAGCAACACAAGAAATCGCCATGGTTTATGATATGGATCAACAAGAGACGGAAAAAGAAATGAAGAAACTGCAGCTACGGCAATCCGTGGAAGCCGTTCCCGTCAAATTCGGTACCTTTTGGAGGTACACAGGCTAATTCCCATTTTAGAGACATGAAAAGGACACCTTCACCATATTTTTTATAATAAAGGTGGAGGTGTCTTATTTCATGAAAAAATGGCTCATCATCGCGTCCCTATTTGTTAACGGGGTGTCCTTTATGTTCTATTTATTAAGCTTACTGAATATATACCCCCCGCTAATATCAGGTTCCATCTTTTTTATTTCACTGCTTGTCACCATTCAACTCATCACGTATAAAAGACAGTACGGAAAAAATGAAACTTAGAGAGGCCAAGTCAGCAGCACTTGACCTCTTTTTTTATTTATTCGAGTCAATTTCATCATTCAAGACTAAAGCAGAAAAACCAAACATTTGTCAGTGTGCTTGGCCTGTTGCTTTCCACTTTAGGCGGACGCTTTCCGCGGGCATGGCTTGAGCCTCATGCCCACACCCGGGGTCCCCGAAAAGCGATTTTTGCTTTTTGGGGTGGATTGATGTGGGTAGGATCAGCGTTGTCACAGGACGTAGGCCCGCAGGACGCGGGTCAGTTCGACGTTGCCACAGGATGTGGTGTTTTTAGTCGAACCTCCTTACATGAGCTGATCAGCCTTGATGCGGGGTCTCAAGACTCATGCTATTCCCGCAGGAGTCGCCGCCTGCCGTTCCAATCAACAATGTTAATGCGCTGAATTGACAAACATTAATACATTAGACCGTTCGAGTGTTCGGATCAATGATGAATATAAGCATTTATGAAATTGACTTATTCCTGTAACAATTTCTCCAGTTCATCGAGATGACCCTCAAAAACGGACAGGGCCTCTTCAATTGGCTTGGAAGTCGTCATATCCACACCTGCATTTTTTAACAAATTAATGGAGTAATCAGAGCTTCCCGATTGCAGAAAGCCTTTGTATCTTTCCACCGCCGGCTGACCTTCGTCAATGATTTGCTTTGATAAAGCAGCGGCCGCACTATAGCCTGTCGCATATTGATACACATAGAAGCTTCTATAGAAATGCGGAATGCGCGACCATTCATAACCGATACGTTCATCCACAGTAATATCATCACCGAAATACTTCTTATTTAGATCATAATAGATACTTGTGAAAAAATCAGGTGTCAGAGCATGACCTTCTGCCGCTTTCTCATGAATGATCTGTTCAAATTCAGCAAACATGGTTTGGCGGAAGACCGTCGCACGGAAATCTTCAAGCAAATTATTCAACAAAAACATTCTTTGACGACGATCATTTGTGTTTTTCAGTAAATAATCATTTAATAACGCTTCATTACATGTTGATGCGACCTCAGCGTTGAAAATGGTGTAATCATGATACGGATAAGGCTGATGCTCTGATGAATAGTAGCTGTGCATTGAATGTCCAAGCTCGTGCGCTAACGTAAATACATCACGGATATCATCGGACCAATTCAACAATATATAGGGGGCTGTGCCATAAGTCGAAGCTGAGTAAGCACCGCTTTGTTTATTCTTGGTCTCTCGTACGTCAATCCAACGGCTTTTATAGCCTTCTTTAATGACATCAAGATAATCCTGCCCTAGTGGCTGCAAACCTTCAAGAACAAGGTCTTTAGCCTTATCATAAGACACATCCATATCGACGTTTTTAACAAGCGGCGTATACAAATCATACATATGTATGTCATCAAGTTCCAGCGCTTGCTTCTTTAATTTGACATAGCGATGCTGCAAGTGCAGATTGTCATTAATCGTCTTGAGCAAATTATCATAGACCTCTTCAGGAATGTGATTACTGCTTAGCGCCGCTTCGCGTGCTGAACGATAATTACGAACGTTCGCCGTGAAATTATTATGCTTAACGACACCACCGAGGGTGCTAGCGAGCGTATTTTTATAAGAAGCATACGTGTCGAACATCGCTTCAAAGGCCTGTTTGCGCACCTCACGATCATCACTTTTGATCAAGTTGCCGTAGCGACCGTGTGAGAGCTCCACTTCTTCCCCTTTGTCATTTTTCACTTTAGGAAACGTCATGTCTGCATTGTTTAACATGTTAAACGTACTTGACGGATTATCTAGAATTTCACCCGCTTGAGCGAGCAATGATTCTTGTTCCTCAGGTAGAATGTGTGGCCGTTCCTGATTAATTTCTTCTAATTGCTGACGATACAGCTGCAGAGGTTCATAGTCTTCAATGAATCCCTTCAATTTGGCTTCATCAATCGATAAAATCTCCGGAACCATATAAGCCAGCTCACTGTTAGTTTGTGATGCGAGGCTCATTACCCGTTCCTTTAAAGCTTGATACGTTGAATCCGATGTATCCTCATCAGACTTTCGTGTGGCATAAAGCACAAGCTTACCGAATTTCATTGTTAATTGATCACGCTTTTGAAAGGCTTGATATAAGGTTTCAGCTGATTCATCCAATTGACCTTTAAAAGCCGCCACTTCTGGAATCATCGCTTTAACAGCTTCATAATCTTCTTCCCATTCATCAACGGAACCATAGACCAATTCCAAGTTCCATTTCTCTTCTTCAGGGATCTCATCTCTTGTTGGCAACGAGTTAGCCATTTATGGTGCACCTCCTATAAATATCGACTATTATACCATTCATCATCATGGCATAAAAATCCTACCTATTATTGTACACAATTTTTCTCGGGTCCATTACTACAGAATCATAACCAACCTTTTAAGACAGCTTATGTCACATTCTAGAGCTTCATCTAAAGTCATATTACGCCATTTAATATCGCTGATAACCTGATACTGATCTTGGGACTGTGATAGAAGTCCTCGTTCCGTTAGCAAGAATAAATAATGACTGATGGCCTTATTTACCCCATTCATCGGGTAAGTCGTCTCCCGCAAGCGAAAAACCCCCTTTTGGATCAGCCGGTGAAATCGTTGGAGAATATTATTTTTATGGAAAGTATCGCCCCGCTTGTGTAGTAGAAACTGCACAATCAGCCATATCTGCCAAAGATAAGCTGGTGTCTGTATCGGAAGAAAGCGTGCTGAGGGTAGACCCGCAAAGTCAGGAAAAGAATAAAGGGAGTAGCCTCTTAAGGCGAGCATTTGCTGCACATATCTTTCATCAGGTGTTTGCGGGGGGATCTGGTTGGTTCTCAATCGTTTCTTTTGCTGCAAAACAGCGGTCGTCAGGGCTTTCTCATGACGTTCTGGGACTTCATATAATCTTGATAGCGGTGTGGCCTGTATGGGCCATGTCAGCGCCTGTGCGTAGAACCGTGTCGCCGTTAATGGAATGATATCATGTAGAAGTAAAAACTGTCTTTCATGTGGGTCAAAGTAGACAAGTGATGATTGAGTGGATAATTGAAGGGTAGCTATGTCTGTTCCTGTAATCTGATAAATATTAGTCATCACCCGCTTCAAGCGTTCTCTGGCCAATATCCACAGCGGGAGAACCTTAATGCTCCGGTAGCCTTGCGTTCTTTGCATCACATCTCGCGCAGGAATGGTTGAACACTGAAATTCTATCGCTAAAGGAGGCTCTGTTTTTTCTGTATAACAATCGGGCCGCTGTTTGATTTGAGGTAGATAATGTTCAAGTTGAGGATGATACAATTGCGCTTTAAGCCAACGATGAAGGACTCGTTTCCCGAGAATATGATTGGAGGTTTCATGTTCAGCCTGTGCTGAACATGACGCATTGTTTTTATGGGCAAAGTGCCAGCGTTTTTTGTCACCGAGGCGAAGAATCACCGTCCCTTGACAAGCCGGACATATAAATCGAGTCCTTCGTCGCCAAGCGTCAAGTTTCCGAAAGGACCAATCATGATGCATCAATGACACAGACATGCCATTAATGGTTTGAGCAACCAACAATCGACATCACCTCGTTTTAAGAAAAGATGGGGGCCATGGTCCCATGGCCATTGACTACAATAACGGTGAAAGCAATCTTGATGTTGATTCAACCACCCGCGTCAATAACGGGCGTTTTTTAAATTCGTCAAAAGCAATTTGTGAAGATTTATCCAAGTCATTTAGAAAATCAGCGACGAGTTGGACAGTGCTCTCAGTGCGATACAAAAACGCATTAACTTCAAAATTCAAATGAAAACTGCGCATATCCATATTCGACGTCCCAATTGATGCCAACTCATGGTCAACAACAATCACTTTACTGTGCATGAATCCTTGCTGGTATTCATGAATCTCGACACCTGCTTCAAGCAATTCGGGAAAATAGGATCGTGAAGCATAAAAAACGATGCGCTTATCTGGCCTTCCTGGGACAAGAATTTTGACATCAATGCCACTAAGGGCGGCGACCTTCAGTGCAGTCAAAATATCCTCATCTGGAATCATATAAGGCGAAGCAATCCAAATCGAACGCTTGGCAGACGTAATCATTGAGAAAAACAGATTTTTAATCACTTCCCACTCATCATCAGGTGATGAGGACACCATCTGCACAGCGCCATGGTCGCTCGTCACCGGTTCAGATTTAAGGTAATGGCCATGATCCAAAGATGCCCCTGTCATATAATACCAATCTTGCATAAAGATCATCTGCAAACTTTGCACGGCTTCACCCATGACTTGCAAATGCGTATCACGCCAAAAACCAAATCCAGGATGTTTACCTAAATACTCATCACCGACGTTCAACCCTCCGATAAAACCCGTTCCACCATCAATGACGACAATCTTGCGGTGATTACGGAAATTCAGTTTATGGTTAAAGAAAGGTAACTTCACTGGAAAGAATGGCACCATTTCGACGCCAGCTTTTTTTAAATCATGAATATACCGTTTCGACAATTGCCAGCTACCAACGGCATCATACAAAAATCGCACCTCGACACCAGCGTTGGCTTTGTTAATCAAAGTATCCTTAATGCGGTGACCGAGGTCATCGTTGCGAATAATATAGTATTCCATATGGATGTGGTGCTCCGCCGCTTCTAGAGCTTTAAAAATCTCTCGGAAAGTGACTTCACCATTCGTTAGAACCTCAGTATCAGTCGCGAATGATACCGGGTGTTGTCCCAGACGTTGAGACAGCCGCAGCGTTGCCTCTTGATGCTCACCCATGATATCAAGACGTTCTTGGTCCACCGATGGTGAAGCGGCATAGTTAAGATATTGTTCTTCCATATAGGCTCGTTTACGGAACAGCCGTTTTTTCCGATAACTTTGGCCAAAAGCAATGTAAAAAATAAATCCAAAAATAGGGAAAACCGCCAATACTAATAACCATGTCATGGTTCTGGATGGTTGGCGATTCTCTAGGAAAATCACAATTGCAATAAAAATAACGCTGAGTGATAAACCAATATTGAGCGTATCAAAGATCCATTGCTGCCAATCTTGTAAAAATAATAGACCAAGCATGACCGCAAACACAATCAATAGCAGCTGCGCTTGTTTTTTCATAACTGATACCCCTTATGCCCAAACCCTGTTGCTCTATTTCAAAAAAACTCATAAGCGGCCCATAGCAATCCGCCCTGAGCGATGTCTATGACTATAATAACGCACATCATCAGCAATTGACATAGTTTAGGCAAAAAAATACGGTCGATGTCGCAACATCAACCGAAATAATATTGAATATTTTCAATCGCTCGCTCTTGGATGATGACTTTACCATATTCAGCAACATAATGAACAGTTAAGCCTGTTTCATCACCATATTCAAGGATTCGACTTAAAGTATTTTCTTGCTCATATTCGCCCATCTCATCGTAGAAGGTGACACTAAGATAATAATCGTTACCATGATGGTACAACTTAGTATCAACATCATCTTTACCAAAATCGCTGCTGAGAGCAATAAGGTCCTCAATATCGTGAAACCGGATTAGGAAAGACATCTGTCCATCCGAATCACCCAAATGCTCCGCCTCATCAAGCGGTTCATCATCAAGATCACTGTCCTCCAATTGTTCATTCAAAACATTTTCAAATTCCTCATGAACTGGAATGTCAAGATGTTTATCCTTAGAAATTGGTAATTCTAACTTGGAACCATCATTAGACAATTGCGCCCGTGTAACAAGAATTTCTAATCCTTTATCCATCGCCTGAACCTGAATCCAGAGCGGTCCTTCTAACGGAAAAGACTCTTGGTGATGAGCTTCATCCATTAATTCCCAGAACAGTTCTTCACTCCGTTCACGATTATACCATATTTCCTCCCGGTCAAATCCCCGATCTTCTATATCGACATAACTGATGAAAAACTTCAGCGTATAATCATTTACGCGTTCAATCTCCATAAACGCTCTCTCTCCCTTCCGAAAAAAATCTGTATCGGGAGCAACTTGTGTCACAACCATTGTAGCTTACATATCTTGTACTTCTATTGTATGATAAATCCTAATACATTGAAATAAAAAATACAAGCATTTTGATAATTGCGGATGCCCTTTTCTTTTGACCCGTTTTTTAGAGATTATATGAAACGTTCTTTCAGATTATCATCACGATTTTTCAATCCATTTCAAGCATGTTTTCGGACAAGTCCGCATAAATTGGTTGTGGCTGTAAGAAAAAGAAAGGGGTTGTATCGTGGACATAAATAGTGATATTATCCTAGCTGTTATAAATATTATTCTCATTGACATTATTCTTGGTGGTGATAATGCCGTGGTCATTGCCATGGCTTGCCGGAAATTACCATCTGCACAAAGAAATAAAGCCATTTTTCTTGGATCCGGAATTGCCGTCATTCTAAGAATCTTTCTCACCGCTGTGATGATGTCACTGATGCAAATTCCCTATCTACTCCTTGTCGGCGGCGGGCTTCTGATCTTCATCGCCTTTAAATTGCTGATTGACAACGATTCTGAACCGGATATCAAGTCAAGCGGACACTTATTCACCGCCGTCAAGACGATTGTTTTTGCTGATTTGGTGATGGGACTTGATAATATCTTAGGCATTGCCGGTGCATCCCATGGTGATATCACACTCGTTGTGTTTGGACTACTTTTCTCAGTCCCTATCATCATTTGGGGCAGTAAATTAATTTTAACAGCCATTGAACATGTACCGGGCCTTCTATACATTGGCGGCGGTGTCCTCGCTTATACAGCCAGCGGTATGATCACAGGCGAACCGGCCATTAATACCGTTTTTGCCGACCATCCTCAATTAAAATCAACAGTGTATGTGGCCGTCATTGTCGGCGTACTGCTGTCAGGATGGATTTATAACCAATCCAAACGCTATCAAAATCAATAATAAAGCACTTTCCAATGACGGAAAGTGCTTTTGTTTAGTTAACCATGCGTTGGGCTTCTTGCAGTTGAAACGTTCTGACTTTCCGTGGTAGGAACCGCCGGATTTCATCGTCATTATAACCCACTTGCAAACGCTTGTCATCCAATAAAATGGGACGTCTTAACAGTCCGGGATTATCGCGAACCATTTCATATAATTCCTGCATTGGAAGGGCATCCAATTGGACATTCAAATCTTGAAATGCTTTGGAACGCGTTGAGATAACTTCATCGGTTCCATCTTCCGTCATGCGAAGAATTTCTTTAATCTCTTCAATGGATAATGGCTCCGAGAAGATATTTCGTTCATTGTAATCAATATTGTGATCTTCTAACCAAGCTTTAGCCTTTCGGCATGATGTACAACTTGGTGATGTATATAAAGTGACCATGACATCCCCTCCTCTGGAAATTGTCAATTGAATACTTTATTCATATCATTATTATATTATAATATTTTTAATTTGGCTACCCCTGTTATAAAATCATACCGATTTTTGACTTAGTATCTTCTTTCCCGTTTCAGTTGGAGATTAAACATCTGTTATAAAAATTATTACTGACCTGTATCATTATCTCGGTTTTCAAATAGACCCATGTGTTATCAAGTAAAAAACTTGCAGTTCATTTTTCTATGAAGGAAGTTTATATATTTTCTCTAAGTAAAAAAATCGGCCGTGGTGGCTGTTCCGTCCACCAATGCCGATCATTACAAAACTAAGCCGTATTTTTGCTTTGTGGCGCCGGTGATTTTTTGTCATTTGGTTGTTGCCAACGTCCTAATTGTTTTTTTAACCAATCCTTCAATGATTGACGTCCTTTTCGCTGTTTGGAACGGGACATCCCATCACCGCCTTCCTTTATGGTCGATACCGCACCACAACACACCCCTTATGAAGAGGGCCTTTCTGTATCAAATGTTTCAAGTATATTGTCTTCCTTATCATCTTGAATTGTCAAGACATCGTCAACATCCTCATACGATTCACCATAGATTTGCTCATCTTTATAAGTGTGAATTTCCTCATAAGTTTTTTTCATTTTCTCAAGTATACTTTCTTCAGATTCATCCGTTGGTGACCAATATAGAATTTCCATTTCATTGACTTCATTGGTCGCCAAGCTCTTCCGGCGGTATCCGATAGAACACGCATGCTTGAAATCTTCCCGCCTGTAAAATTTCAGCCGTTTCTCCGAATCCGAGTCATCATAATCAACGGGTTCAACTTCCAAAATAATCGGTTTACCTTTGTCCTTTAGCTTTTGCATTAACTTGTGACCCGTTCCTTGTCCACGGGTCTTTCCAGATACCCAAATATAATCAATAAATAGAAAATCAGCCGTCTCAGCATACATTAAGACGTGCTCGGAGCTTTCATCTTTATGATACATTTCAGGCTTTTCTTTTAATAAAAGCTCCATGTGTTCCTTTGATTTCATTTCTTCGATTGGAAAATACTTGTTCAGCTTTTTGTACCAGTCCATTGTTTCCCTCGCTTTTTTAATTATTATGTGGATATGTGTTGTTTTTAAACACGATTTGCCCACTGAGTCAAGAATGTAGAACAGGATTAAGCTAGGCTGGCAAGTAGAGGATCATAAGTGGTTCTATGAGAGTTGAAGAAATTTCCTCTCAACAATAATAAAAAACCTTCACTTATCTAGTGAAGGCTTAATAATATTATATACAAGCAAGCGGATTCATGTCAAGATGACGGTGGAATCAACGTTTGTTGTCATTTGTGTTTCGTATTCATTCCCGCTATGATAGAAGCAGGTTAAGATAAGGATGATACACGATATGTTCCAAAAAATTGTTGCCGGTTTTGCCGGACTTTTTGTTATTGCTCTTCTCATCCAGAATTGGCGGCCTTTTATGCCCGCATGGCTGATGCAGACGTGGCTATGGCTCGCTATCATTTTATTCATCATTGATGTTGTTTGGAGAAGAAAAAGGCAAAAGAAATGAGACTTGGACAGAAGTATATGAGTCACAAAATCATCCGAACTGGTTAATCAGTTCGGATGAAATAGTCATTTCTGTCATCGCTTCGTCAAAATCCTTCGCTTGCCGCGGGCACGGCCTCAGCTAACTTGGTAAAGAAAAACCCTTTACCAAGTGGATCTTCGGCTCGTGCTCCTGCATCTTCAAGCCTATTCAGAAAAGCAAGATGCTTCGTCGCAGTTCAAAGAAGCTTATTATAAGGCGTTCGTGCTGTTCCCGCAGGCGTCTACGTATTTTGACTCCGCTTAGAACTTGTTTTCATATCTTATTGTTCAGCTTCCTGAGTATCCTGTTTTAGATTTGTCCCATAGCCTCATCTTATTATTGATTTTCTTTAAAATGATCTTTATATTCATCATCGTACAAGTGACAAGCAACCCAATGCCCGTCGCGTGCTTCTTGCCATTTTGGAGTAACTTGTGCACAAACATCCATGGCATGCGGGCAACGCGTTCTAAACGGACAGCCACTCGGTGGGCTGATTGGACTTGGTACGTCGCCTTCGATAACAATACGCTCACGCGTGCGTTCGACTTCAGGATCCGGAACCGGAATCGCAGATAGCAAACCTTGGGTATAAGGGTGAAGTGGTTCGTTATAGAGTTCGTCACTATCCGCCAATTCTGCCATATTACCCAAGTACATCACACCAACACGGTCACTAATATGCTTAACCATTGATAAGTCGTGAGCAATAAATAGATACGTTAATCCATGTTCTCTTTGTAATTCTTTCATCAAATTAACAACTTGTGCTTGAATGGATACATCTAACGCCGAAATCGGTTCATCTGCAATAATAAATTCTGGATCCACCGCAAGTGCACGGGCAATACCGATGCGCTGACGTTGACCCCCACTAAATTCGTGTGGGAAACGATTGGCATGTTCACGGTTAAGACCCACAGTTTCTAATAAATCATTAACACGTTGCGTGCGTTCACTCTGATTTTTAACAAGTCCGTGAATATCAAGACCCTCAGCAATAATATCCTTAACCGTCATCCGCGGATTCAATGAAGCATACGGATCTTGGAAAATCATTTGCATTTTATTCTTTAAAGCCTTCAAGTCTTTTCCCGACTTCTTTTCATGGACACTGTCACCTTCAAATGTCACTTCACCATCGGTCGCATCATATAATCGCAGAATGGTCCGACCCGCTGTGGATTTTCCGCAACCAGATTCTCCCACAAGACCGAAAGTTTCACCTTTATAAATATCAAAAGTAATACCATCGACAGCCTTTAAAACTTGGTTTCTACCCACTTTAAAGTGTTTTTTAAGGTCCTTAACTTCAACTAATTTTTCTTCAGATTGTGTCATCTTCCCACCTCCTTATCTTTCACCTGATTCATTATGACTACCCGTTTTAGCGGCTTCTGGAGGTTCGACTTTCGGTGCGCGTTCGTCCAGTAGCCAGCAGGCTGTTTTCTGCGTATCGCTTAATTCCGTGTAGTCAGGCATATGATCGACACATACTTTCATCGCATGTGGACAGCGAGCAGCGAATGGACAGCCCGTTGGAGGGTCGACCAGATCAGGAGGTGTCCCCGGAATGGCCTGCAATTCATCATTTTTAACATTATGGCGGGGCATCGAACCTAGCAGTCCCCAAGTATAAGGATGCCTTGGATTATGAAAGATTTCATCAACCGTACCCGTCTCAATAACTTTGCCCCCGTACATAACAGCCACACGTTGGGCCATGTTAGCAACAACACCTAAATCATGCGTGATTAATAGAATGGAAGTACTCAACTTATCCTGCAAATCTTTCATTAGATCAAGAATTTGTGCCTGGATCGTCACGTCCAGCGCTGTCGTTGGCTCGTCCGCAATCAAAATTTTCGGATCACACGCGAGTGCAATTGCGATCACAACACGCTGCCGCATACCGCCTGATAGCTGGTGTGGATATTGTTTGACACGTGTATCAGGATTCGGAAGACCGACAAGGCTTAATAATTCAACAGCGCGTTCTTTAGCCGCCGATTTAGTCATATTTTGATGTTTTCTAAGACCTTCCATAATTTGCTTACCCACAGTCATCGTCGGATTAAGCGTTGTCATCGGATCTTGAAAAATCATCGAAATATCTCTACCGCGAATTTTTTGCATGTCTTTTTCCGATAGTTTAGTAATGTCCTGGTCTTCAAATAATATTTCACCGGATTTTATCCGTGCCGGCGGACTTGGATTCAGCTGCATGATGGTTTTAGAGGACACCGATTTTCCTGAACCGGACTCACCAACAATCGCCAAAGCTTCACCTTTCTTAAGCTCCAAGTTCACGCCACGAACAGCTTGTACTTCTCCGGAATACGTATCAAATGAAACATGCAGGTCATTGACTGTTAATATATTGTCCAATGTTATTCACCCTTTATTGTCTCAACTTTGGATCAAGCGCATCGCGCAAACCGTCAGCGAAAATATTAAAACAGATAAGAAGTAAACTAATTAATACCCCTGGAAACAAGGCTTGATAAGGATGTAGTTGAAAGACTTCATAGCCTTGTTTAATTAAAGAGCCCAGTGAAGCTTGCGGTGGCATGACACCAAGACCAATAAAACTTAAGAAAGCTTCTGTAAATATGGCTGCCGGAACGCTAAACATAGTTGTAATAATGATCATACCTACTGTATTTGGAAGCAAATGTTTACGGATAAGGCGCCAACTAGTAGCTCCAAGTGTTCGAGCGGCAAGCACATACTCCATTTGTTTTAATTGCAAGGTTTGACCGCGGACAATCCTCGATTGTCCGATCCAACCGGTCATCGCGATCGCGAGAATGATCGCCGTTAATCCAGGTTCCATCACCATTATAAGCAAAATGACTAAGACTAACTGCGGAATACCAATAAGAATTTCAATAATTCGTTGCAAAATATCATCAATTCGGCCACCGAAATATCCCGATATACCGCCATAGATAACACCTATAATAAAATCAGCGAGTGCGGCAACAAGTCCTATAAATAAAGAGATCTTTGTCCCTTCCCAAACACGAGTCCATATGTCACGACCATGTTCGTCAGTGCCAAACCAAAAATTCTGTTCAATCCCTCTAGATTCATAGATATTATCACCATTTTTATCTAAGCCATCGAAGGGTAACCAATGAATACTTGATAGCCCAGATACTTGTGGGGGTAGATTATGACGTAAAAGGTCTTGATCGTCGATACCCCACTTATTCAGCGTCGGTCCTATAAAGGCCATTGCTACAATGAGTAAAATGATAACCAGGCTAGCCATTGCCCCTTTATTTTTGGACAATCGGCGCATCGCATCTTGCCAAAAACCAATACTTTTTCGAGTGATTTCTTCCTCTTTACCCGCTTGAATGTTGGCTGGCTCAAACAAATCTTGTGAGATATCATCTTTAGATGTCGCCATTATGAGTTACCCCCAGAAATACGGATTCTTGGATCAATTACACCATACAGCATGTCAGTAACAAATATGACAATAACAAATGCGACACTGATTAGAATCGTTGTTCCCATAATCATCGGATAGTCATTAGTCAATATTGAAGTCACAAACTGTTCTCCAATGCCAGGAATCGCGAAAATGTTCTCAATAACAAGCGAGCCTGTCATTATACTGGCAGCCAATGGGCCAACAATCGTAATCACCGGGATCATCGCATTTCGAATTGAGTGTTGCATAATCACTGTAAAACGTCTTAGTCCCTTTGCCTTAGCTGTCGTAATATAATCTTGATTCAATACTTCAACCATCTCTGTCCTAGTAAAACGAGAAATATTGGCGATAACGCCAATAGCCAACGCAATAACCGGCAATATATGGTACGATGGACCTTTCCAATAAGCGATCGGTAGCAAGTCCCATTGCAATCCAACATAATATTGCAACAATTGAGCAAATACGAAAGATGGGATTGATATTCCTAGCACAGCTAGAAAGACCGCACCATAGTCAAGTATTGTCCCGCGCCTAAGCGAAGCAATAATTCCCAGGATGATGCCTAGAATAACCCCAACAATCATTGCTTCAAAGCCAAGTTGAGCGGAAACAGGCAGTTTATTCGAAATAATCTTAGTAACAGATCGGCCATCATACTGAAATGAAATGCCTAAATCCCCTTTTACCATGTTGCCTACATATTGAACAAATTGGACGGGGATTGGCTCATCTAATCCGTATTTCTCATTAAGTACCTCAATCTGAGCAGGTGTCAATTTCGCTGCATTTTTATATGGAGTCCCCGGCAATAATTTCATAATAAAAAAAGTGATAGCGATAATAACAAAGATTGTTACTATCATATATGCCACACGTTTAAGCGTATATAACGCCACTGACCACACCTCCTAATCCTTTTGTAGCATTTATTATTTTGCGACAAATGTCGAGTAAAGTCAAGAATAGTCACACACTTTATAAATTTTGGTAATTATTTAGTTCTTTAACTCTTTAAATTCATACAAAAAGAGGGGGTACATATCGGATCAATCGACACGTACCCCCTCTCCAAAAAACTTTTTCAATCAAACATTAGTGTTTATAAACCTTAGCATATCTAAAGAATTTTTTAAGTCCATAGTTCTGGAACTTCATTCCCTCTACATAAGGCTTAACCAACTGAGAAACACCTTTTTGATAGGTCGGGATGATCGCAGCCTCTTTAATCAGATTTTCTTCTGCTTGATGTAGAACGTCCCAACGTTTTTCCTGCTGATTACCAAGTTGATTAGCTTTGTTGATCAAGCTATCAAACTTATCACTTTCCCAGCCAACAGGATGATAAGACTCATTGCTGCTCACAAATAAGCTTAAATACGTCATTGGATCCCTATAGTCAGGACACCAACCGGATCCCCCGGCAATTTCATAATTACCAGTATTAGACTTCTTCAAATAAGAATTCCAAGGCTGTTTGTTAATACTCACTTTTAATCCAGGAAGCTGCTCAAGTGCATTGGCGTTATTTTCAGCCAATTTACCCGCATACTCACTGTCAGTGGTTAATAGCTCTAATTCAATTGTATCGAAACCAAGTTCCTCTTTGGCTTCCTTCCAAAGTTTCTTAGCTTCTTTTTGGTCGCCAGGCAAGTAATCATCCACACCAGCGCGGAAGTCTTTACCATTTGGTCCCTTAACAAAATCTTTAGGGACAATATATTGTGCTGGTATTGAACCATTATTCATCAACACATCTGTTGCTTCTTTACGATTCATGACCATTGACATAGCTTGACGGACCTTTTTATTCTTTAACGCTGGATCAGTGTCAAGATTTAATTTAAGGAAATAGACACAGTTGTCGAGAATCTGGCTAAGTTCAGAACTATCCTTATACTTGTCTACACGATCACCAGAAAGTCCGACTAGATCAATTTTTCCTTTTTTGTATAAATTAATTGCCGTATTTGTCTTTTTGACAACATTAAAGGTTGCCTTTTCTATATTGACTTTATCAGCATTCCAATATTTATCATTCTTAACTATTGTATAGCTGGAGCCATGATCCCATTCTTTGAAAGTATAAGCACCATTATAAAGAAGGTTTTCTGGTTCTTGAGCGTAGTCTTCACCTTGCTTCTCAACAAATGACTTCTTCAAAGGATAGAAGGTTGCGAACGACATCATGCTTGTAAAATAAGGCGTCGCTTGTTCAAGCTTAACCTGTAAGGTATGTTTATCAAGTGCTTTAACACCTAGTTTTTTGACTTTACCATATAAGTCACTATCTTCATTCGTAATTTTGGTCGCATTTTTTATATTTGCCTCACCGAAAATGTAAGCATATTGAGATGCTGTATCAGGATCAATACCACGGCGCCAAGAATAAACGAAGTTTTGCGCCGTTACCGGACTACCGTCAGACCAAACGGCGTCATCACGAATGGTGAAAGTATAAGTCTTTCCATCGTCACTAACTTTTGGCATTTCCGCAGCCATATCTGGCACGGCTTTCCCATTTTCAATAAAAATCAGACCAGCTTTAACTCTTTCCAATAAAGCATGTGCATCTGCTGCTGTTGCTTTAGATAAATCAGCGGACGGAAGATCAGAAGGCTCACGAAAATGAAGCTCCTGCTTATCAGCCAGTTCTTTCTCTGTATTTCCCTCACTGTCACCGGAGCTGCTGCCAGTATCTTCACTGCCACCGCCGCCGGAACAGGCTGAAAGGAATAGACTTAGTACAAGTACGATCGATACGGCCATCGACCAAAAAGTTTTACCTCTCCTCAAGATAAGACCCTCCCAAAATTTTATGTTGTGATAAGAAATCTCACAAATTTTCAGATTTGCGAAATTTCCTATGTGAGTATTATACAAGTTTTCTAATGATTTCGCATTACATTTTTTTAATTTTTTTATTAAATTCGCACCAAATTTACATTTCAATGACTTAAATTAGGTCTTATGGCCTATGAAATTCTGCTGATACTTTTGTAGTTATCTTTAGATAAACGTAATACTTTCAACGCTTTTCTTTATCACCTTGGATTGGTATCATATAAGTTGTAAAAATTCGAGGGAATCCTTTCCCCAAAAGACTTTAAAGGGAGTTATCAAGGTCATGACGAAGTTCCAGTTGTACCTGTCCTCATTTATTTCTAGCGTGATATTAAGTGTTCTTATAACTTTTTTGATATATAAACAGATAAACATGCTAACGATTGTGAACGGCAGTTTTTTGGTAGGTCTCTTTTATTTAATCGTCGGTCTTGTCCTCTATATCATTCAAGGCGGATTTTTTAATGGGATCACGTACAGTTTCCGACGATTTTTCCGGCGGACATCGAGACAAGGGGATATCATGAATGATATCTCGAGTGCTGACGAAGAAGAAGCCCTTGTTCCAAAGGATCATGATTTTCCATGGACATACCCGATACTTATAAGCGGCTGTCTCCTTGGTTGCATTTCGATGGCATTGGCTTATACCATTTAGCTTGCATTGAGATCTGTAATTATGTATAATCATGTAAAATACTGTGCGCGATGATAAAGAAGAGTAGGCAAGCGGGAAACTTACAGAGAGCCTGTCATAGCTGGGATTCAGGCAGTGGAACGTTGCTGAATGGCCTTTTAGCACCGGCCCGAACCCTATGCTATGGTTAGTAGGATCCGGCGTTTCCGTGCGTTAAACGGTTAAGTGGTTTCTCAATATATTTTGAGGCAATCAAGGGTGGCACCGCGGTCCAATCGTCCCTTTCTAGGGTTGATTGGGCTTTTTTTATATTCAAAATTATGGAGGTTATTTATAATGAGTACGATATTTTCCGGTATTCAACCGAGCGGCAGTCCCACACTCGGTAATTATTTAGGGGCGTTCAAACATTTTACTGAACTTCAGGATGACTATGACTGTTATTTCTGCATTGTGGATCAACATGCGATCACCGTTCCGCAAGATCGACTCAAGCTGCGCGAAAATATCAAGAGTTTAGCGGCCTTGTATTTGGCTTGTGGTATCGATCCTGAGAAGGCGACCTTGTTCATTCAATCAGAGGTTTCCGCCCATGCTAAGATGGCTTGGATCCTGCAGTGTGTCAGTTATGTTGGTGAATTAGAACGTATGACCCAATACAAAGATAAATCGCAAAAACAAGGTGACGGCGTATCCGCTGGTCTATTGACCTATCCACCACTCATGGCTGCCGATATTTTGCTGTATCAGACAGATATTGTACCTGTCGGAGACGATCAAAAGCAGCATATTGAGTTAACACGTAATTTGGCTGAGCGATTTAATCAGCAACACAATGACATTTTTACGATCCCTGAAGCGCGAATTCCAAAAGTTGGCGCACGAATCATGTCATTAACCGAGCCGACCAAAAAAATGAGCAAATCCGATGACAACCAAAAATCCTTTATTCTCATGCTTGATGACGAAAGACAAATTATGAAGAAAATCAAGAGTGCGACGACTGATTCGGATATGACGGTGCGGTTTGACAAGGTGAACAAACCGGGTGTCAGCAATCTGATGGCGATTTATTCACTATGCTCAGGGAAAACGCTTGAAGAGATTGAAGCGGCCTATGCTGGTAAAGGCTATGGTGATTTTAAAACCGATGTCGCTGAGGCTGTTGTTGACACCTTAAAGCCCATTCAAGAGAAATATTACGAGTTGATGGCCTCCGAGCAATTGGATGAGATTTTAGACCACGGGGCGGAAAAAGCTGCTCACGTCGCTAATAAAATGGTCACCAAAGCAGAACGTGCTATGGGATTAGGCCGCAAAAAGCGTTAGCCGATCAAAATTTACCCCCGCCGTTCCTTCTAATGAAGGCTATCGGCGGGTCTCATTATTAATTGACTTTTGCCCCGTGTTCAAGTTCCCAAATTTTTTCAAAATAAGGTTGTCCTTTAATCATTCGCTCACAAATCGCATAGTGCCGCTTAGACCAACCTTCTTTTATTTCATCATAGAGGCGTTGCCAAGCATTCTCGAATGATAATGTCCGACTTTCGTGATACTGTTTCGGAAACCATTCCGTATACCAGTATCGCATTTCTTCAAGATTGCCAACAGAATATAATTGATCCATAGCCATGAACAACAACTGTTTCAGCTGTCTTTCTTTACGTGTCAATCCCCGCATCCACTCAGGATCAGGTGATAAGATATGGTATTCTTGCTCTTCTTCATCATCCTCAAAGTCATAATGAGTGGTTTCCATTTCTTTAACTTTTTCCGCGACGAGTTTTTCTTGTCGAGGTATCAAGCGGCTTTTTCGAATCGGCAGTGTGTACCCTAACGTATCCGCAACAAGATGTTGTTCACCGTCGGTTGCGATAAAGCAGTACTCAATGACTTCGCGTTGATTATTTTTTCTAATATAACTTTTATTACGGATGTCCTCAAGTAATTGGTGAGGCAGATCTTTCAATCCGTTTTCAATATAAATAAACAAGGGCGTTTCAATTTTCAGTACTGGGACTTGATCAAGCAATTCTATAAAATCATGCTTACGCCATTCATGAAATTCGCAGACGTTATATCCATTCTCTTCTCCTTCAAACCAATTGACCCATACATCTCCGATCATCTCCATGGTGTTCGTCCCTCACTTCTTAATTATGTATTTGCCAATAAGTATGGTCAGTGGGGGACGGATTTATTCCCTTTGGTTCGTTATTTTTACTTCGGTTCCATGATTTACTTGAACTTCGGAAAATAGATGCTTAGCCACATAATCGCAATCCCGGCAAGGAGCAGATAGGTTTCGGGGCGGTCAGTTAGAAACTGCAAATAACCAAGATAATTTTGCCCGATGGTCAGCAGGTTTAGAAAGGCAATGATAGTGACCCCGCCGGATACAGCTAGTCCAAATCCAACGAATAAAAAAAAGACTCTAGTTAACATATTGAACCAATCCCTGTCACGGTAATGGAGTTTGGTGAGTTGTGCCTGTCCTATTTACCATCGTATGCTTTAGGGATTTTGATTATGTTTTTGTGTGTAATGGTTGTTGAATGAGTGCGAGCGGTGATGTATGGGTGGTGTGTGAATTCTATGGGACATGTGCGTTCCAGGATTCATGATTTTCGGGACAGAATCTTTACAGTACGGGACACTTTTGTTGCAGTACAGGACAACCTTGGGACAGCGCACACTCAACGGGACATGTGCGTTCCTGGATTCATGATTTTCGGGACAGAATCTTTACAGTACGAGACACTTTTGTTGCTGTACGGGACAACCTCGGGACAGCGCACACTCAACGGGACAGGTGCGTTCCAAGATTCGTGCTTTGCGGGACAGAATCTTTACAGTACGAGACACTTTTGTTGCTGTACGGGACAAACTCGGGACAGCGCACACTCAACGGGACAGGTGCGTTCCTGGATTCATGATTTTCGGGACAGAATCTTTACAGTACGAGACATGTATGGGACGAACGAAGAGGACAGACTATTTTATCAACAGCTATTCTCGTTTGGTTCCCCTTTATGATAAACAACACCTTTCCCTGTACCCGTTCGGTTAAGATTCATTTCGGAAAGTAATCTCCAAGCCATTTTTCGATTGTTTAATTGTAAGAAATTACAGCATTGCCTATTGGTTATGGTTGGTCGAACCAATAAGAAGTAATCTTCAATGGCCTGTTTGTGAGCATCCTGGGAACGTTCGTGACACGAGCGGCAAATCCAATAACCGCTAGACCGGTTCATAGGTGCAAGGCATCTAGGACACATTACACCTTTAATCAACTCCTGTGGCGTAACATCATAAATGGCAAGGATATCCTCAGAAGTTGGATGGTTTTCCTCCAGTAAGAAACGATTAAATACGCCTAATGTTCGCGAGTCCATAACTTCTTGTTTATATTTTTCTTGCATTTTGGTGATCTTTTCAGGAATTTTATCTACGTGCGAGAGGACTTGGAATAGCTCATGATTATTTTCAGAGGTTTTTATAAGTGTGGAGGGATTGCTAATACCTACTAAATATTCAATGGGGATACTTGGAAGTTTGTGATGATGCATCCATCTTTGTAACTCGAATCGCTGGCGTTTAACTTGGGGGATTGGATCCTGAAAACCTTCTTCTTTTGTCTCTGTAATTCTGATAAGTTGCCCGGAAGCTTTATCAAACTTCAAAGTTCCGGAAATATTCTTAACTTCAATAATGACCGCAAATTGAGATGTAACAACGAAGGTATCAAGTTGGAAATCGTTATCCTCACCAGGCAAACGCAGTCCCTGATAAATATTATAGTTGTTTCTAGTTAAAAACTTTAATTGATAGTCCATTGACTTTTCACCTTCATACCCACTCTTTCGTCGATTATAACTATCGTAAATAATGGTCCATTTTTTGTGATGTTTTGGAAGACGCCGTAATAACGCCCCTGCCTGCAAGATTCTCAATGGAACCGTCCGTTTCTTTTTGATCAATAAAAGTCACTCCCTTTCAATAATTAAATCTTAATTTAGATTCCGTACTTTTTTATAAAAGTCCTGCAATGTTATTTAAAATTTTTACAATTTATTAAAGTTTTTGAGGAGTAGAGCGGCACTGCGTGACTCCAACGGGACAAGTGCGTTCCAAGATTCATGATTTTCGGGACATAATCTTTACAGTGCGGGACACTTTTGTTGCTGTACGGGACAAACTCGGGACAGCGCACACTCAACGGGACAAGTGCGTTCCTGGATCCTTTGGTTATCGGGACAGAATCTTTACAGTACGGGACACTTTTGTTGCTGTACGGGACAAACTCGGGACAGCGCACACTCAACGGGACATGTGCGTTCCTGGATTCATGATTTTCGGGACAGAATCTTTACAGTACGGGACACTTTTGTTGCAGTGCGGGACAAACTCGGGACAGCGCACACTCAACGGGACATGTGCGTTCCTGGATTCATGATTTTCGGGACAGAATCTTTACAGTACGGGACACTTTTATTTCAGTACAGGACAACCTCGGGACAGCGCACACTCAACGGGACATGTGCGTTCCAAGATTCATGATTTTCGGGACAGAATCTTTACAGTACGGGACACTTTTGTTGCAGTACAGGACAACCTTGGGACAGCGCACACTCAACGGGACATGTGCGTTCCTGGATTCATGATTTTCGGGACAGAATCTTTACAGTACGGGACACTTTTATTTCAGTACAGGACAACCTCGGGACAGCGCACTTCCCACGCCACAAATACGTTTCCAAACGAAAAAACATGCCCCATCTAACAGATAGGGCATGCTCCAAACATTATTCATCTTGATATTTTTTGAATATAATTGTCGCATTATGGCCACCGAATCCTAATGAGTTACTTAAAGCAACGTCAACGTTCTGCTTACGGGCTTCATTAGGCACGTAGTCAAGGTCACACGACTCATCAGGTGTGTCATAATTGATGGTCGGTGGCAAGATGGAATCAGCGATAGACTTAATAGAGAAAATCGCTTCAACACCGCCAGATGCACCTAATAAATGACCAATAGATGATTTGGTTGAGCTGACAGGAATATTGTAAGCATTCTCACCAAACGCTGTCTTAACAGCTTCTGTTTCGTTTGGATCATTTAATTGGGTGCTTGTCCCATGGGCATTGATGTAATTCACATCTTCTGGCTGCATGTCAGCATCATCAAGGGCTTGATTCATCGAACGAACAGCTCCATCACCGCCGGGTTCAACAGCTGTTAAATGATAAGCATCGCTCGTTGCTCCATAGCCAACAACTTCTGCATAAATCTTTGCGCCCCGTTCCTGGGCCGATTCTAAGGATTCCAGGACAAGAATGCCAGCCCCTTCACCCATGACAAATCCATCACGATCCGCATCAAACGGACGGCTTGCCGTCTTTGGATCTGGATTCGTCGACAAAGCTTTTGCCGAACTAAAGCCAGCAAAAGATATATTCACAATTGGTGCTTCAGCTCCGCCGGAGATAATGACATCATTGTCTCCGCGTTGAATCGCTTTAAACGCATCTCCAATGGAGTTAGTACTTGTAGCACATGCCGTCACCGTACATGAATTAATCCCTTTAGCACCCAATTGAATGGACACTTGCCCGGATGCCATATCAGGAATCATCATTGGTACAAAGAACGGACTGACCCGGCGCCATCCTTTTTCCATACCTGTACGAAATTGTGTTTCGTATGTTTCCATGCCGCCGATACCTGAACCAATCCAGACCCCCACTCGGGGTGCGATCTCCTCTGTAATATCAAGATCAGCGTCCTTCACGGCCATTTTCGCAGCTGCCACTGCAAATTGTGTAAAACGATCCATTTTGCGGGCTTCTTTCTTATCCATATAATCCTTTGGATCAAAATCTTGGATTTCACCGGCAACTTTTGCGGGAAATTCATCGGCATTCACGCGAGTGACGCTGTCGATCCCGGATTCACCAGCAATGAGCCGATCCCAGGTCGTTGCCACATCTTGACCCAAAGGCGTAACAGCACCCATACCAGTAACAACAACTCGCCTATTCATCTGTTTCAATCGCTCCTTTATTTATTGTCCCCATTTCAAGGTGACGGCACCCCAAGTTAAACCGCCGCCAAAACCGACTAGGACGACAATATCATCATCATTTATTCTACCATCTTCATACGCTTCAGCCAAAGCGATAGGAATTGTCGAAGACGAGGTATTCCCATATTTTTGCACCGTCTTTACCATTCTATCTTCCGGTAATTCAAGACGCTGACGCGAAGCCTCCATAATACGAATATTTGCTTGATGCGGAATAAGGTGATCAATATCCCCTTTAGTAAGTCCCGCTTTTTCCACAACATTAACGGCTGATTCTCCCATTTGCCGGACAGCAAATTTAAAGACTTCACGACCATTCATATAGATACCTGGTTCGTCTTGAAATAATTCCTTGGCACCACTGCCATCGGAACCAAGTTCAAAAGATAACACACCTCTGCCATCAGTAACAGGCCCCATAACAACAGCACCTGCACCATCACCAAACAAAACCGCTGTGTTACGATCTTCCCAATTGGTGATTTTTGATAGTTTTTCAACACCAACCACAAGAATATTTTTATAAGTATCCGACTCAATGAATTGCTTAGCTGTAATCATGCCGTACATACACCCGGCACACGCGGCGCTGAGATCCATCGCTGCCGCATTCCAAGCACCTAACTTTTCCTGAATCAAACAGGCAACGGACGGAAACGGATAATCTGGTGTCACTGTGGCTACTAAAATTAAATCTAAATCCTCTGCTTGAACGCCTGCATCCTTCATCGCGTTAACTGATGCATAATAGGCCATATCTGATGTGTCTGTATCATCATCAGCAATTCGGCGTTCTTCTATTCCTGTCCGTGTCCGAATCCACTCATCGGATGTGTCGACCATTTTTTCTAAGTCAAAATTGGTTAAGACTTTCTCGGGAGAAAATTTACCTACGCCCAAAACGCCAGCCCCCATCTTTTGACCACTCCTCTCGTGAATAAAGGTTAATACTTATTATTATGACTTGGTACTAATCTTAATTCATTTTATAAGGTTTGTCCATTAACATTCCTTGACATATGTCTATTTTTCCCATTCAAGCTGCATTTCCTTCTGTTCCAGTGAACCAAATCGAATGATGACTCATATTTTATAGTACGACAATATAAAAAGAGCACTCCCCCGCTGCGCTAAGCACTACTATATCATTTTAACATCGGGGGAAAGCACGTAGTAAAAATGATTATAAAAGGAGTGTTTGTCTATGGCTCGTCAAAATAATGATCAAGGGCCTCCAGTTGATCCGTTTAACCAAATGATGTTTTTTGGCCCACCAACCGGTCCCCCGCCCCAACAACAATCACAGGACCAACAACCAAATCAAACTCAAGACATCAAAGCCATGATGTCATCTTTCATGGATGATAACGGTAATCTAGATATGAATAAACTGATGGATGGCGCTGATCAAGTCTTTAAAATGGTTGATAAGACCAAGCCGATGATTAAGCAGCTATCACCTTTATTAAACATGTTTAAAAAGCAGTAGCTAACAAGCATGCGTCACCAGCATGCTTGTTTATTTATCCGTCTTTTTTAGGTGAAATAAAAAAGGATTGAACCTTTTGATTCAAAAACCGTACCTTTTCACCCGCGCTATTTTGATAAACTTGATGATCTGAAACATTGAATATATGAATCCCGCCTGACAAATGATCATTTGTCCCTGCTTGGTACAGAGTGCTGATTACTTTTTCTCTATCACTACCTGGGTCATATGTGGTTGAGTTATAACTAACATCGGGTAAACGCATGATATTCACCTGTTCGACAGGCGTTTGCTGGCGATATTTTAACACTTGGCGAATCACCATCTGTTCTAGTTTATCAGCGTTATGTCCCTGTTCTGTAGAAGGATGAACCGCGGTTTGCTCATCGACATCACCAACAGCGTCACCATATATATCTAAGTGTGATAGAACAACCAAATGCTTGATCGTTTGAGAAGCTGCGCTCATCACTGTCTCCAACCATTGTTCGATGTGCTGCAGACGTTTGCTAGTGTCAGCATTTCGGTACAACCGTTCGCAGATCACATATAAATCTGATACATCCGTATCATCAGAAAATGCTTCTTGACTATATATCGGTTGAAATAGCGCATGCCGTCCGCAGGCCATCTCATTCTCTTCATCCTCCATCTTCTCATCTTCATTCATGCCGGTGCTGATGGCCGCAAGTGTAACCTCTTGTTCGAGTAAATATTGAGTGAGCGTAAAACCGATACCATCCAGTCCCCCATAAACAACTGTCAGCATAACATCCCCCTCAATTCAATACAGACTCATGTTTATTAAAGAAATGCTTCAACCCTTCCTCACGAGCAAATGGTTGGTCATCCATACTTATTTTTAACTCCAAGGGTATATTTTTTTCTTTACATATTTTTTCAAAGTTTCGGCTATGGATATCTATTGGATAATGAAAGTGGCGAATATCATGCCAAATCGCAATGGGATGACATTGATCATAGTCTTGTAGATTTCGCTCTTCCCGAATCAGTTTATGTAGATCCTCATAATGTTCAACATAATAGGCATCGGCTATTTCAGTTTCTAAACTGTCATAAAGTAGACGGCTTTTCTTGGCATGGTTCAGTTGTTGCTCCAAATCCAAACAAGGATTAATAAAAGCGAGCGATCGGATAGACGAGGGATGTTGTTGCGTTAACATTAATGCAGTGATAGCTCCTGTTCCCTCGGCCAATACGTGATAATTCGGGTTCAATGTACAATCTTTAGACACCCATTTGAAAATTTTGCTTATAAAGTTAATAGCATCAGGACTCCCCCATTGACGTCCCATAAGATTCGAATAAAAAACGGTATAACCCTGTTCGACCAGTTTAGACAACAGATTGAGCCTTTGCTCATTCTGGGTCCAGAGACTTTGATACTCATTGACATAGTTGTTAACGTCACCAATAATGAGCAATCCGAAACCATTCGGCCGATCCGGTTCGTGAATCATTTGCCATTGTTGGTCAATTTTAAACGAACGTGTTTGCATGGATAGCCATCACTCCATCATCAATTTCCATTCGTTAAGCCGTCCCTCACTATACCTATGCATAAGACCTAAAAAAAATGAGGATCGCCAGTCACAATGCTTACCAATGATAACCGGCGATCTCCTCAGAGTGAGGGTATATTCCCCTTCATTGGAGAATCTTTTAGTTGAGTAGCGATAAAGCACTGATGGCTGCTAGCGGAAAGGCAATTTGTCCGAATCCGCCATAGCCTCCGCCATAACCGTATCCTCCTGGATAGCCACCGCCGTATCCTCCATAGCCGACACCCGGGTAACCGTAGCCACCGTAACCGCCACCGGGATAGCCGTAACCGAAACTACCGTAGCCACCGCCTGGATAGCCACCATAGCCACCATAGCCAGCACCCGGAAATCCGCCGCCGTAGCCATAACCATCGTAACCAAAAGCTCTATCTTGATTGATACCTGCTATCTGTAAATAAACTTGGCGATTATCAACGGATGACAGGAACCCATTTAATGTTTGACCATCAACCAAAGTGAGTTGAATATTTTGATTTAAATACGTTTGCCATTCATCAGAAGAAATGGAACGAATATCTTTCTCCATCACTGAATGTCCTCCTTTTTCCAGCAACTACCGTTTTCATCACCATGTTATTCACCTAAGACAAATGTGTTCATTTCGATAAAAAAATAAAATTGTTCTCATCATCTCATAAAAAACAGCACAATATGATAAGATGTTTTAAGACAAACGATCACTTGTGATTGATTATTGGGGGAGACAAAGTTGGAAGAACTACTTACATTAATCAAATATGCTTTTTTAGGGCTCGTCCAAGGTTTCACTGAGCCAATTCCAATATCATCTAGCGGCCATCTGGTTATTATTCAAGAATTATTGAACATGGATTTGGAAGGGCTCACTTTTGAAATTTTTGTAAACTTTGCATCATTATTCGCAGTGTTAATTATTTATCGGCGTGACCTCATCCGGTTGATTAAGAACGGCATTGCCTATCTAACGACGAGGGAAGCATCCTCAAAATCTGATTTTATGTTCATCATTTATTTGATTGTCGGCACAATCCCTGCTGGGGTCTTAGGCGTTTTATTCGGTGATGTTATTGAAGAACAATTGTCCAAGGTTTCAACTGTGGGCGTCACTCTTATTATCACGGGTATAGCGCTTTGGATCATTCGGAATTTACGTGGACGAAAAGCTGATCAGGATCTTAGTTTTAAGGATGCCGCGATCGTCGGCCTCGGACAAGCAATTGCGTTAATCCCGGGAATCAGCCGTTCTGGAGGCACGATTGTTGCGGCAATGGGTCGCGGTATGAAGCAGGACACAGCATTGCGTTTTTCATTTATGCTCTATATTCCTGTAAGTCTCGGTACGGGAATTCTATCGATCAGTGATTTGATTAACAGTCCTGATTTGGCTTCCTTATGGATGCCTTATCTTATTGGTTTTGTTATATCATTGATTGCTTCTTACTTCTCACTGAAGTGGCTTATAAATGTAATGGCAAATGGACGTTTAGGTATTTTCTCTATCTATTGCGTGATCGTCGGCGCCCTTGTGCTCATATTTTTAACTTAATCCAGTACAAAAAAACCAACAAGCGACTAAAAGAGCTCGCTTGTTGGTTTTTAACCACCGCTAACAGGTGGGATCACGGCCACTGTATCACCGGCTTGTAACTGTACATCATCCCCCGCATACTCCTCGTTAACAGCCATCATTAAGTTCGTAGTGTCCTTTAGTCCGTAATCATCTTCTAATGTTTGTTTCACGTCTCGAACCGTTAAACCAGAGTAATTAAGCTGCAGGCGGCTAGCTCCGATTTGTTCTTTGACAACGGCAAATAGGAGAACCTCGATCATACCTCTTCACCACCATCATGTTGATCATTATTAGCATAAGAAACCGTTTCCTTCTGATCACCTATCCAAGTGGCCCCATCATCCCAATGCTCTTTCTTCCATATTGGAACAATCACTTTGATTCTTTCAATAGCGTAGCGGCAAGCTTCAAAGGCATCAGCACGATGAGGTGTTGCAACAGCAATCACAACAGCAATATCTTGAATGTCTAACTCACCCGTACGATGGACAATCGCCGTTTCGGCTTCAGGCCATTGCTCGCTAATTTCTGAAGCGATCTTCTGCAATTGCTTCACAGCCATTGATGTGTAGGCTTCATACTTAAGATAAGTGGTTTGTTTACCGGCGGTCATCTCCCGTACTGTTCCGATAAAGGTATTAATTGCGCCCGCGTTGCGATGGGATACTTGATCAATCACCATTTGCACATCGATAGGCTCATTAATGACGCGATAACGCTGCGCTTCATTCACTCGGACCACCCTCCATCATCTGTTCTATAGTGTCCAATAACTGTGGGTCATCATTATGTATAGCTCGTATAGCCGCATCAGGCTGCCAGTTAGTGTCCGCCGGCACCACAATTAAAGCAATATTCTCCAAGGTCTGTAACGCTTCCCAGTCAGCTCGATGACGGAGTACGAGAATCTTAGTGTACTCAGCTTGTTTATAGCCTTCCACAAGAACCGTATCACAATCAAAAATCTCTTGATAAAACTGGATATAAGCCGAGAGCGGCATTTGGGACTGGCTAGCTAATTGGAAACCCCCGGGACCACTCATACCCACAACAGCAGCACCATGCTGCTGGTAGCGTCCCGTATCCTTATTGGGATTAAGAAACTGGTTCTTATCCCTATGGGCGTGATGTTTAATGACACCGACCTGGCAGCCTTTATGAACCAGCCGCTCCACCAGCTCAGACATTAGCGTGGTTTTCCCACTATTGCTATAGCCGACGAATTGCAGAACGTTCACTGTCACAAAAAGGTCCCGCTTTCTTCTTTTAACATCAGTACGTCGACGGGATCACCGGACTGAAGTCCCCGTGCCCCTCCAGGTATAACCATTAAACTATCAGCGAATGCCAAGGATGTGACCACGTTCGACTTATCGAGACCGACAGAACGCACCGCCAGTCCTTCACGTGTCGGGTGTAATTGACTTCTCACAAAGCGTGTAAATGGGTTAAGTTTGGGAAAATCAGTGTCAAGGACCGCACGGATGGTTTGTAAATATGGATATTGATATCCTTGCATCGCTTTGATATAAGGTGCGGCGAACAATTCAAAACCAACGAAACAAGCCGATGGATTACCTGAAAGACCAAATAAAAGTTGGTCACCTGAACGAGCCACCGTTGTGACACTACCCGGACGCATCCCGACTTTATTAAAAAGCACCTCAGCCCCTAACTTCTCATAGATCGCAGGTAAAAAATCAAAATCACCAACAGATACACCGCCTGTGGTTATCAATACGTCTACCCTTTCTAAAGCTTGTTGGACAGCTCGATGGCTTGACTGAAAATCATCCTGTAATTGACCGAGCATGATAGGCCTGCCGCCGGCTTTTTTCACTTGCGAATAGATCATGTAGGCATTGCTGTTACGGATCTTTCCGGGTTCAAGCGGCTCATCCACTTCGAGTAATTCCGTCCCCGTGGCAATAATCCCGACGATGGGTTGTCTTTTTACTGAAACCTGAGCATATCCAAAAGTCGCCATGACCGCTTGGGTGCCTGGATGAATCTTTTGACCCGACGAAATAAGCGGGGTGTCTTCTGGAGTATCCTCCCCTTGCCATGAAATGTTATCTCCAGCGTTGAAAGGACGCTTGATGTCGATCAACCCGTCCCCTGCTTCATAGGCCATTTCCAACATAACAACTGCGTCCGCCCCTTCGGGAATGGGTGCCCCTGTCATAATCCGGATGGCTTGACCTGTTTGAACTGATTGAGATGCCATTTGACCGGCACCGATGGTCTCAATCACGGTTAAGCGAACGGGGGCATGTTTTTTTGCTGCTTTGGTATCTTCTGCTTGGATCGCAAAACCATCATAAGGTGAACGGTTAAAAGGAGGCACATCGTGATCGCTGGTAATATCCTCTGCCAATATCCTGCCATCCGCGTCAGTTAATTTGACTTGTTCAGTGTCTAATAGTGTAACCTGTTGCATGACCTGTTCAACAGCATTATGTACGGTGATCGGTCTGCGGCTTTCGACCATCATCATTCCTCCCTTTGCAATCATTTTTACGACGTCGATTTGACTTCCTTGCTAAAATGATACGGTAGTGCTTAGCGAAGCGGGGAAGTGCTCCCTTTGCAATCATTTTTACGGCGTCGATTTGACTTCCTTGCTAAAATGATATGGTTGTGCTTAGCGAAGCGGGGAAGTGCTCCCTTTGCAATCATTTTTACGACGTCGATTTGACTTCCTTGCTAAAATGATATGGTTGTGCTTAGCGCAGCGGGGAAGTGCTTCCTATGTAAGAAAAGCACCCTTTTTAAGGATGCTTTTCATTACGAAATACCTAAGGCAATCTTGGCATAGCGTGACATATTATCTTTGCTCCAAGGCGGACTCCAAACAATGTTGGCCTCTACACTATTGACGAACTCCAATGGTTCAACAACAGATTTGACTTCATGCTGAATCGTGCCTGCCAATGGACAGCCCATGGCCGTCAATGTCATTGTGACGACAACATCGCCATTGTCATCAATGTCAGCACCGTAAACAAGGCCGAGATTGACAATATCGATACCCAATTCTGGGTCAATCACTTCTTCGAGCGCTTCCATAAGTTGTTCTTCTTTTTCTTCTTTGCTCTGGGACACACAAACATCCCCTTTCGTCATTTGTATTACTATTATTATAAACGTTTTTCAACAAACATCAAACCATAAAGCGTTGATGAACTGTCGCGCATAAATGAGCGGAGTGAACTCACAAGTGCTTCTCCAACCACCCGACAGCAGCACCCACACCTGCACGTGTCACTTCATGGCCGGCTTGTTCATCAACAACGAATTCAATGGACGCCTCCGGTGCCTCATACTTGACCTTTTCATAAAAAGTTTGCGCTCCAGAAAATGGAACCTTGTCATCCTTTTGACCATGCCAAAAGAACATGGGAATGGACTGGCTTGGATCAAAATTGCGACTTAAATCATATCCAAGCAACTGTTGTTTTAACTGATCAATTTGCTCATCCGTATAGGGCAATTCACCCAATAGAATTTTGTATTGCTCCAAGAGAGCATCAGTGAAGGACATATAATAGGGAGTGCCCATTAATGAAATGGCAGCAGATATCCATGAGTATTGGGTTAACGCCCCCAATGTAATGATCGCCCCCATAGACGTTCCGGCCAAAGCGATGCGACTGTCTTGCACAAGATGATGCCGGTCCAACCAATCCTTTTTAATCACATCCGATTCATGAATGCTTTGCAGGACAACTTCCCAGAAGCCAAAGCGCCGCTCTGTTTCTGTGAGTTCAGCATGGCGCTCACCATGTCCAGTCGCCTCAGGAAGCACAATCCGATAACCTTTTTCCGCTAAAAAATAAGCATAATGCAAATTTCTCTCTTTATAACTTGTCCACCCATGCCAAAATAGAAGTGTCGGCAACGGTGCATCCTCCTGCCCTTTAGGCATTGCTTCGATGATCGGTATATGATTGACGCTCGTTTGACGCAATGTAATCATTGATATCAACCTTTTCTATAAAGACTTAATTTAATTTTACAATAGACAGCCCAACCATGGTAAAATAATAAAATGAATCCATTACCATTAATGAAGGGACAATCTTATGACGCCATATTTAATCGCTCTTGATTTGGACGGAACACTACTAACCAGTGACAAGACCATTTCTGAACGAACAAAGTCAGTCATCACGAACTTAAAAAGGCAAGGACATCAGTTTGTAATCTCAACCGGGCGCCCCTATCGTGCTAGCCAAAACTATTATGATGATCTTGGGCTTGATACCCCCATTATCAACTTTAATGGCGCTTTTATACACCATCCCTTAGATACCACATGGGGGAGCCATCACTTTCCAATGACTTTGGAAACCGCTGTTAGCGTGTTAAAAACGTGTGAAACGTATCGTTTAAATAACATTATCGCTGAAGTTCGTGATGACGTCTATATTCAGCATCCAAACCCTGAAGTGATCGAAGCATTTCAATCTGGCAACCCGCGGATTACGACGGGAAATGTTCAGGCCATGCTGACCGATCACCCAACGAGCGTTTTAATTGAGGTGAATCATCAGGATGTTGACCATGTCATTCGCGCTTTGGATACGCATCATGCCCAAGCTATCAAACAACGGTCATGGGGCGATCCGTCCAATATTATCGAAGTGATCCGTTCAGGTGTATCGAAAGCGGAAGGATTAAAACTTGTCGCTCATGACCTTGGTATCCCACAGGATAAGATCATCGCCTTTGGTGATGAAGATAACGATTTAGAAATGCTCAGTTACGCCCAATACGGAATAGCTATGGGTAATGCGGCAGGTGAGGTTAAACAGATCGCCTTTGACACGACTGATACCAATGATCAGGATGGTATCGGAAACTATTTAGAAACGTTTTTCTCAAGTTAAATATTCATCACCCATCAAGCCATAGTTGCCTGAACCGACCGTTGAACGTACTCATGCGATCCTTAATGGTCAAAGCGACCGCTTGCTCAAAAATGGGACCATCATAAACAAATGTATGGAACTCGCCATTTTCACCGCAAAGGTCCACCCCTTCAGGTAATGAAGCCAAAGTTGTTGAATTATATGGACAACCAAGCCAATTGGTTGAAAGATAGTTAGTATCGACGCAAGTGATGATCGCCTGATAACCACTGTTAATGAAGTCCTTGGCGATCACATCAGTCGGTTTCTGCCACAGAGGAAACAATGGTTGAATTGATGATGATGCATGCAGTTGTTCACGGAATTCGCGAATACTGGCGATATTTAGATCGGCGTACACAATCGCATTCATACCATCTTTTTTGTAATCTTGAAAGGTACGTCGTAAAGCGGCATTGTACGCAGCATTATCCGCTTGATCAGGTAACTGGATACAATCGATGGGCACCCCCATCGATTCAGCTTGTTTTTGAATTAGATTCAATGATATTTCGTGCATGGGAACGCGTCCCGTTTTTCCGGAGATCGTTGTTAATAGTTTAACAACATGAATATTTTGCTGATGGAGCAACTCATGTAATGCCCATGTACAATCTTTGCCACCGCTCCATGACACCGCAACTTGATCCATGTTAGCATCTCCTTTCAGAATCCCATTGTCATAGAGGTGATAGGTTATGAAAATTTATGAAGTCACACAAGAACACAGTGAAGCATTGCACCATCGCATTGCAGCATTATTTATGCAACAAATTTCGGTTTCTGATGACCCTTCTTCTTACGATCAGGTGCTTGAAGCGGTCCGTTTGTCTTTGAAAAACGACGCTACATCACGTATTATTGTAGCAGAAATTGCTGATGATTTATTAGGTGTGGCATTTATGAATTTCGGAATCAGCCTGCGAACCGGCGGCTATTATCTATGGCTCAACGAGTTGTACGTTGATAATGAACACCGAAATGAGGGCGTTGGGAAAGAACTACTATTATATACGATTCATCTCGCCGAATCAGAAAATATTAAGACGATTGAACTAGAGACAGGTGTTAACAATTCGGTAACGAAACATATGTACAATTCTTTAGGTTTCTATGAAGTTGTATCCAAACGTTATGGCTTCACTTTTTCATAAAAAGAAGCTTTTATTGTCATTATCTTATATCATCATGTAAAATAAATTTAGGTCATACAAAGGAGAGATATGATGAGCATCGATGTTCGAGCTGACACAACGCCGAATCCTAATGCAATGAAATTTACTGCAACGAAAAAGTTGTTTGACAATCGAGTCATTGCCAGTAAAGGTGACGATGTTGACCACGCTTTAGCACAACAATTACTTAAACTCGACGGTGTTGATAATATCTTTGGTTATGGTGATTTCGTTACAGTCAATAAAACGATGGACGCTGACTGGGACGAGCTCGTTGCCAAAATTGAAGAAGTGTTTAACTCAGCTTCATAAACCGCTTGATATAATGAAAACAGCTGCCCCCAAGATGGGCAGCTGTTTTTGATTTTTGTCCCGTTGAACGAAGATTGTGTCCCCAAGGGCGTGCGCTGTCCCTGTGGTGTCCCGTACCATAATAAAACTGTCCCGCATTGTAAAGATTCTGTCCCGTAAATCATGAATCTTGGAACGCTCTTGTCCCATAAGACGTGCGCTGTCCCGAGGGTGTCCCGTACCGTAATAAAACTGTCCCGCATTGTAGCAGAACAGTCCCATAAAAAAAGAGGCTCCCTATGCCGGAATCCTCCTGACTTCTTTAATTTGTACGAAAAAATCCAAAAATCCCTGCGGTCTCTACAATATTGGTAAAGGCTGTGGGATCCACTTCTTTTAAGAGTTGTTCAAGCGAATAGAGTTCATAACGTGTGATCACGATCATCAGCATCTCTTTATCTTCATCAGTAAATGCCCCTTTGGCGGGGACACGGGTAATACCGCGTACCATATTTTTATGGATGGCTTGTTGGATTTCTTTCCCTTTACCGGTAATGATCATCGCGGTGACTTTCTCATGGCGTGTATGTATGGTATCAATCACCCGTGAGGTCACATAAAGCGTGACAAGGGTAAACAGCGCTTGTTCCCAACCAAAGAAGAAACCGGCCGCAATAACCATTAAGCCATTTAGAACCAGTAAATACACACCTATGGGTTGATCTCTCATTCGAGATAACAACATGGCGACAATGTCCATTCCGCCTGTTGACGCCCCCCATTTCAAAGTGATTCCGACACCAACACCGGCGAGAACCCCGCCGAATACAGCGTTTAGCATAATCTTGTCGGTTAACGATTGGACAGGAATCAGACTTAGAGCAAGCGTTGTGACGATAACGCTTAAAAGACTGTAAACAGTAAACCTTTTACCTACGCGTGTCCAGCCTAAATAGACGACAGGAATATTGAGTATGAATAGTAAAACCCCTGTGCTTACGTCTAAAGGTGTATACTCTCCGAGCACCGCTGCTAAAAATTGCGACACACCGGTAAAACCACTGGCTAACACATTAGCTGGAATAAGGAATAAATTAAGCGATAAAGCATTAATAATAGCACCTGCAACAACTATGACTGAAATCTTTGTTTCATTGTACATATCATCCCTCCTCACGATGATGATTAAAAAAAGTATTCCCCATTAGTCAACCTCCAACTCGAGCTCAAGCTTTCTTATCATAACAACCTCTTCTGCAGTGTGACAAGCCTTTTTTCATTACCCATCATACTCATTAAAAATTCGGTGACACTAAGCTCACAAGGAGTGTGAAGACCAATGCATACGATGTGGAAAGGTTCGATAAGCTTCGGCTTAGTCAATATTCCCATAAAAATCTACGCAGCAACAGAGAATAAGGATATCCGTTTCCGTTCCCTGCATGAGGAATGCCATACACCGATAAAATATCAAAAATATTGTCCGACATGTGAAACCACTGTTGAGAATAACGACATCGTTAAAGGTTATGAATATGAGTCCGGTAAGTTCGTCACCGTATCCCAGGAAGAGATCAATGAAATCAAGGGAGAAACCACCCGTTCGGTTGAGATTATGGATTTCGTTAATCTAGATGACATCGATCCGATTTATTTTAACAAATCTTATTTCATTGGCCCTAATGACCAAGGTGAAAAAGCTTATGCCTTGCTTAAACAGGCCCTTGATGACACGAACAAGATTGGCATTGCCAAAATAACCATGCATTCCAAGCAGCATCTAGCTATCGTCCGTTGCTACGAACAAGGGCTTCTAATGGAAACCATTTATTATCCAGAAGAAGTCCGTGACGTTGGTAACGTCCCTGGTATTGATCAAGACATCAATGTCGATGATAAAGAACTCAATACGGCAAAGCAATTGATTGAACAATTGACAGCCGAGTTCGATCCGGAGAAATATACCAACGAATATCGTGAAGACTTGCATGACATGATTGAAGCCAAAATCAATGGTAATGAGATAGCCAAACCAGAGCAAGCACCTGAAAAAGAAAATGTCGTTGATTTACTATCCGCCTTGCAAAAAAGTATTGATGAAACGGACGAATCAACCGAAAAAACGGGAAAAAATGACGATGAACCGGCCAATACCGGCACAAAACCGAGCAAAAAAACCGCTGCTGGCAAAAAGAAAAAGCAGAAAAGCTCGTAACACTTTTTATAAAACGAGGCGACTCATATGAACCTACAACCCATTGTCCCATTTGAACCGATAAGAATGGATCAAGCTCCAAATGGCGAATCTTTAATTGCCCAAGTGAAATGGGATGGTGTTCGGGTGCTCACCTATTATGACGGCGAAACGGTGAATCTTTTTAATCGCAAACAAAATAATCGTACAGAGCAATTTCCCGAATTAATTGAGATTCAAAACTACTGTGACGCATCATCCGTGATTTTAGATGGTGAGGTTATCGCTTTAGGTACCGATGGTCAACCGTCATTTCACGAGGTCATGCGTCGTGACGGCATTCGTAATATCGAAAAGGTCGAACAAAGACGGCAAGAGATACCCATTTCTTATATGATATTTGACATGATTTATTATAACGGTGAATGGATAGACCAATGGCCGCTACAGGAACGTATGGAGCTCCTTAAGAAAGTGATTATCCCAAGTAACACTATTCAGGTGGTCCCATCCCACTCAGATAGCGACACATTATTCTCAGTCGTCAAAAAGCATCAATTAGAAGGCATTGTTGTCAAAGATGTCACAAGAGCCTATCAAATCAAAGGTAAAGACGACCGCTGGGTAAAGGTGAAAAATTATCGTGATTTAACGGCCGTCGTGGGTGGTGTAACAAAGCGATCAGGCATTGTTAACGCCTTGCTCCTCGGGCTATATGATCACACTGGTGGCCTTCACTATATTGGCCATACCGGTACTGGGAAGCTGACCGCCCATGATTGGCGCGACTTAACAGAACGGGTTGAACCGCTCATCACTAAAATCAAGCCATTTGTTAATCAGCCGGAACGGTCCCAAGATGCCATATGGCTTGAGCCACAGTTAACAGTCAAAGTCAATTTTATTGAATGGCCCGAAGGTCGTACACTCAGGCAGCCGAGCATCCAAGCCTTTGTTGATCAATCACCGGAAGACTGTACATTGTAGGAGGGGTTATAATGAATGACCCAGACCAAACCGTTAGAATCGGCAAGCAAACCGTATCACTCACATCCTTGGATAAGCCATTATGGCCGGAGCAAGGCCTGAAAAAAGCGGATTTTATCAAATATATCCATGTCGTTGCTGACAAGATGTTACCCTTTTTAAATGACCGGCCTCTCACTGTCGTCCGGTACCCGCACGGTGTGAAGGGAGAATCATTTTTTCAAAAAAATTGTCCGGATTACGCGCCGGATTTTGTGAAAACAGCGACTGTCGAAGATATTGACTACATTTTATGTTCCGATCAACCGACGCTGATTTGGTTAGCTAATCAATTGGCCTTCGAATACCACGTACCGTTTCAACCGATCACATCAGCATCACCGTCAGAAATTGTATTGGATTTGGACCCACCATCAAGGGATGAATTCCCAATGGCTATTCAAGCAGCGCTTATGATTAAAGATGTCCTTGACCGGCTTCATCTGACGGCATTTATTAAAACCAGCGGAAACAAAGGCTTACAAGTCTATATACCTTTACCTGATGAAACATTCACTTACGATGACACACGTGATTTCACCCAATTCATCGCCAGTTATCTGACGGAATCAGAACCCGACTGGTTTACCACGGAGCGGCTAAAAAAGAATCGCCACCACCGTCTATATGTGGACTACCTCCAACATGATGAAGGTAAAACCATCATTGCCCCCTACTCGGTACGGGGGAACGCTCAAGCCACGGTGGCCACGCCGATTCATTGGGATGAAGTTAATGATGACCTTGAGCCCGATACATTTACGATTCCCATGATGGAGGAGCGACTGAAGCAACGAGGTTGTCCAATGGCCTTATTCCAAAAAGCTAAACAGGAACAAAATTTTGGTCAAGTGCTCCAAGCATTAAAAGACCAACAGAAAGGAGGGACGTTGACGAAATGACAAACGTTCTATTGAAATTAGTGCTGACACCAGTTATTGTTATTTTCGCTGATTTATTTCTTGGTAACGATGTGATTTTCGGCTCTGTATATGAAGCCCTGATCGTGGGTTGGGCGGTGGCTTGTGCTAATATCGGCTTGGAATATTTGCTGTTTCGCCCAGGCCTCTTTTGGGTTGCAACGATTTCTGATTTTCTATTAGCCATGTGTATCCTATTTTTTGGTGCTAATATGTACGGCGATGCCTATATTGGAACGTTCGGTGCGTTATTAACAGCCTTTACGATTACTATTATGGAATACGTGCTGCACTTAAGATTGCTACGAAAAAATGGAGCGACGAAAATCGCCGCTCATTAAGACACCATCACCCGGCAAATAGATCACCGGGTGAATTTTTTCGTCAATTATAAAACCTTTGCCCTTTTTGTTTCGTTTAATACTATAGAAGCTATAAGTTATGGTGATGACATGTTAACTCTAGACAATATCCAGAAATCATACAAATATCATGCTGTTCTCAATAATATTTCAACCACTTTTGGACAAGGCATTATTGGTTTAGTGGGTCCCAATGGATCGGGTAAAACCACGTTGCTGAAAATTTTGGCGGCCAATGAAAAAGCGAGCGCGGGTCGCATCCTTTATGGAAAAACGACATGGGATCATTCACCTAATGTGATTCGCCAGCATACCGGCTATTTACCACAAAACTTTTTCATCCATCCCAAACGCACGGCCCGGCAATTTTTAATGAAAACAGCGGTAATTAAAGGATTCAAGCAAAAACAAATAAGGCAGCAGACCGTTGAAGCTGCTCTAAAACAAGTGAATTTACTTGACGCGGCTGACACGCTTGTGAAGCATTATTCCACAGGTATGGGACAGCGTCTTGGCATTGCGCAAGCTTTGATCGGTGATCCTGATTTGTTAATCTTTGACGAACCTACAGTTGGACTGGACCCGATTGAAAGGATTCGATTCCGAAATTTAATCGCTCACCTGGGACAAAGTCGCACTATTATTCTCTCCACGCATATCCCAGGTGATATCACCGGCTGCTGCGGAGATTTGAAAGTTCTATTAGAAGGTCGATTGGTTTTCTCCGGACAGCCAACCGCTTTAGCGAAACAAGCGGAAGGGAAAATTTGGGATGTCCAAAGCGACCGGCCGCCCGTCGATAAAAAGAACACGCTTTTCATTCAACAAAGGAAAGCGGATTACCGTTACAAATATATCAGTGACCACCCACCACAGCCTGACAGCCAAAGTGCCCAACCTACTGTTATGGATGGTTATCTGTATTTGACAAGGAGTTCACAGCATGTATAGATGGTTCTATTTGTACGGTCAAGATGTTAAATGGCTATTCAGTCGTTGGTACAATTGGTTGGCCTTCATTGGTTTTACGTTGTTCATATGGGTGTTTAACCTAGATGTCTCATCTGGAGTCATTAATAACTGGTACCACATTCATGCGATTGCGCATACGGTAACCCTTGGACTCTGTCTCATGTTAGCCAACGGATTAATGTTATCAGACTATCGACCTGGAAAATCGGATTGGCAACAGTCATTACCGACATCACATTGGACATTAATCACAACGAAGTGGTTCGCTCTTATAACGTTTAGTGCTAGCTTTACCGTTATCATGCTTACGGTTTACTCGTTGTTAAGCTGGCGTACAGCACTTGACCCTGATGTATTTTGGATGTATTTCTATCAATTTGGTTGGCAATATGAAATATCTTATTTGGTAACAACAGCTCTGGGACTGTTTCTTGGGGCCATCATTCGCAACCGCAGTGTTCTAGTTATCTCGTTCTGCGGCTTGATGTTTGGTACCTTTTTTATGGAATTGGCGTTGATCAGAAAGATGAACTGGCTCTACCTCAAAGTCTTTCATTTAAGTCAATTCTTGTTTTTAAATGATATGAATGTCGCCCGGCCTACATGGGGTTACATCTTAAAGCGGCCAGAGATCATGCGGTCCTGGTTATTTGTCGCGGCCTTCGCCCTTATGCTGATTGTTTGGTCTGCCGTGCTGCTCAAACAACGCCGCCCAGAAAAATGGATGAAAACGTCGACCGTAGCAGCCATTATGATCAGCCTGCTTACCACCTGCGCTTTTATACCATACGGGTATTTATGGAACAAACGATTGTCTGAATTAGATACACATGAAGCTGAAGCTGTTGCTGAAAAACACGAAACGTTATCCCTGCCCTTTTCGGTATCGAACTATGATATTAATGTCAAAAGGACGAATGATGACTGGCAAATCACAACGGTGATCAAAATCGGAACTCAATCGGTCAAAAATGACGGCCGCTGGCTTTTCACTATAAATCCTGATTTTCGCGTCTCTTCTGTTAAAGTGAACGATCATAAAGTCATGTTTTATCAAAAAAGTCAAGTCCTCTATATTTCATCAAGTCAATATGATAACAATGCAAAACAGCAAACCATCAAAGTCCGTTATCACGGATTATTGAATGAATGGGGATATGCCAATGCTTCCGGCAAAAGTCAATGGTTGGGATTTACTCGTGATCGAGCAATGTTCATCCCTTCCTATCTAGCTTGGTACCCGTTGCCCGGCAAACAACCGTTATTCGTGAGATACCGATATAATCATGTCTATGATGCTCATCATGCCAATCAGTCGTCTAATGGGACCACCGATTTTCATGTGCATTTATCAGGGTTCAATCAGCCGGTTCATTCGAGTTCACTGCAGGCGGCTCAAAGACAAGGTACAGAAACCATACTTAGGGAAAAAAATACAACGGGATTATCACTATTTTCTGGGGATTTCAAGCGCTGGCAAAATCGTGACGAACAAATGCAAATGATCGCCCCTAGCTATTTACAAAAAAATGGAAACCAATATTTTGAACGTTTAATCGACATTCATCGTTATTTTAATGAATGGTTAAACGCGAACCACCCGGTAAAAGTCCTTTGTCTCCCGGTTAATGACTTAGTCATTAGAAATAATTACTATGATCGATTAGATGACAGTGTATTAATCCCTGTCAATTCGTTAAACCAAGTAACAAACTATGTTCAAACGTATTATAATGACAAGCATTTCTCGATATTTAAGCACATCTTGAACCTTGATTCGAGTGTACTTGCTCATATCAGATTATATGGGAAACGTAAACAGAGTCCACTAGAATTAAGGGAAGATTTAGCGAGAGCTTACCAAGCGGTCTACAATTATGACCAGAACCTAGATCAAAAATGGATGAACTTACTTAACGATAACAGCCAGATTCAACTAGATACGAAACAAGCAATCCGCACGCAGCAAGTCGACAAACTCAAACGGGTATTAAAACACATTTATGACGAACATATTAAGGGCGCTAACGGAACGCCAGACATTACAATCAAAGACTGGAACAGAACATGGCAGCAAGTTTTTGAAGCAAAAGGGGGGCGATGACCATCGTTGATGATGAAGCACTGACCCAGGCGATCGCCCGGGGCGATCAAGCATCATTCGAAGCGTTCATCCATCGCTATCATGGTCCATTATTGAATTTTATCGAACGAATGCTGCAAGACCCGGGCAAAGCTGAAGACTTTGTTCAAGAAACTTTCATCAAATTTATTAGGCAATTGAAGGAAAAAGGCATCCCTGATAACAGTAAAGCTTGGTTATTTAAAGTCGCCGCCAACATGTGCCGCGATCATTGGCGCAGCGCCAGCTATAAGAAAGAAAAGCATGTGCTCGAATACATTCCGGAGAAAGAAAGTCCGAATGATTCCGTGGTTGATATTTATGAGAAACAGGAAACTAGGAAGGAAATCCTCGCTGTTCTCAATCAACTGCCGGAACGACAACGTGAAATTGTGATTTTACGTTTCTATCATGACATGAAGTTAAAAGAAATTGCCGAGATTCTCGATTGTCCAATAGGAACCATTAAATCGCGATTGTTTCATTCGATGGCATTTTTAAAAGCAACATTATCCGGTCAGGAAGGGGCTGAATCCCATGAACGAAAATTCAAGTGATCAAGAGCTGCTGCATATGGAACATGAGTTAAAAGAAATGATGGGTTCTTATTTGACCAAATCCCCGTCATCTCAAGATACACAGCAGTTGATTGAGCGTTTGCAGCCGGAAATGGACGATTTAGTACAAACGGTCAATCGGGAGGAAAGCATCCAACATCCATCGATCATTAAGCAATGCAAAAATCAATTTAAACAGCTGTCATGGCCGTTCTGGATCGGGAGCGCCGCGATCTTTTTCATGCTTTACTTAATGATGGACCCAGAGCCAATGAGAGACCAACCGCTAAGTATAACGATCGGTCAGCTCTACTATCAACCGCTGTCATTCGTTTTACCCATTTATTTAGTTTTGGCGTTTTTCTATACATTCCGGTCATGGAACAAACACATGCGCATGGTTGAAAGTGTAACGCCGTTTCCACCGGCCTTGATTTTACTTTGCCGCATGTTGAATGTATTCGTCATCACACTTGGATTTATCGGCATCACGGTGTTATTATCATTTCTTAAATATAGTGCGGACTGGCACACTTATATGCTCTTAAGTGCCTTTACCCCTCCGGTCTTAATTTTTAGTGTCATTGGCATCGTCATGCTCAAAAGAGGGATAATGGCAGGGTTTCTATTATCCGGTGCTGCTTGGGTTGTATATTTGCTAATCCCTCAAGTTTTGTCAGTGGTTCATCCAGGATGGCACGTGATTCCCTTCATCCAGTGTGGCTTGATTATTGCCGGCCTCGTGACGATCTACCACACCCTTCAAGTAAGTAAATACCGGTATTGCCTTAATACAGAATGAGGTGCAGGCATGATAACGCTTGAAAATTTGGTTAAAAAACGGTCTCACTTTCAACTTGAAGTGGACCAGTTGACGCTTTATCCTGGAATCCATTTGCTCGTCGGCCATAATGGATCCGGGAAATCAACCCTGCTTAATCTATTAGCAACAGCCACTTCCCCTGATGCCGGGAAGATTCACTACCATCATCGATCGGTCAAAGACAAGCTCCCTGCTATCCGGGCTGATATTGGCTATTTGCCGACAAAAACAACCGTTTACGACCATATGACCGGAAGAAAATTTCTAACCTATATGAGTCAATTAAAGAGTATGGATAATCAAGCGCTGATCAACGAGCTGATTAGCACTTTGGAAATTGAACCGTTATTAAAACGGAAAATCCGAAAAATGTCACATGGACAAAAGCAGAAACTCGGTTTAGCGCAAGCTTTATTAGGCAAGCCGCGTTATGTGTTTTTGGATGAGCCATTAATTTATTTGGACATTCATGAACGACATCTGTTTACAAACGTGATTGGCATGTTATCGAGAGACACACTGTTTATCATTGCAACCCATGAGCTTAATGAATGGGCAGGCGTGGCCGACCAAGTGCTATGGCTCGATCAAGGACAGTTGACTTTTTCCGGGTCCATTCAGCAATGGTTAGCTGCACCCCAAGCCAAGCAAGTCTATGAACTTAACATAGATGCTCATCAATTGCCCCTTGTACAAACCCATTATTCTTGCATTCATTCGCAATTGATCGATGATCAGAATGCAACGGTGAAAATCTTTGTTGAGAAAGGATCACCCCCGTTTATGCATGCCAGACAGGCTCAAGTCACGATGGAAGATGCCTATTACATCCGAACTCAAAATACTATCACTTAAAGAAGGCCACTTTCAGGCCTTCTTTTTTTTACATTTTAGCATCGAAACCGTTTCATACTTATAATGACCATCTTAATGACACATACTTAAAATGATATACCTTATAAAGGGAGGATGATCTCAATGACTGGTACACAGCCCAAATTGACATCAACAGAAATTGCCATGCTGTGGACGGGCTATATGAACAATAGCATGTCCATCCAAATAATGAGCTATTTTTTGAAAACAGTAGAAGACCCGGATATCGAACCTATTGTTTCGCAAACACTGAATATGTCAACACAAAATCTGAATACCATTACTGAGTTTTTCAACGAGGCCCATATCACCATACCCTATGGTTTTTCAACTCAAGATGTTAATTTGGATGCCCCAAAACTGTACTCGGATAATTTTATGCTTTCATACATATCGAATATGGCTAAAGTCGGTATCCTAGAGTATGGATTATCTAAGACCTTTTCACCCCGTCAAGATATTCGTGCGTTTTTTTCCCAGTGCCTATCCAGTACTTCAAACTTATTTGATACTTGTGTGGAAACGGAACAAAATAAGGGATTATATATTCGCGCGCCTTATTTGTGGCCGCAATACGGTGCTGAGTTCATTCAAGGTAAAGGCTATTTAAAAGGCATGAATCCGTTCAGTGATAAACGAAAAATCAATTTTATTGAGATCTCCCACGTTTATGCCAACGTACAAACGAACCTTATTGGCATGCAATTATGCCGCAGTTTCGAACAGACGACATCATCTAATGAAATTAAAAACTATATGAAACGCGGCCGGGAAATCTCTAAGAAACATATTAAAATCTTCTCCGACACCTTATTAAATGATGGCATTCAATCACCAATTACATGGGACACTGCCGTAACAACATCCACCATATCCCCATTTTCAGATAAGCTAAAAATGTATATAATCGGTGTGCTTAGTGCTTCTGGCAAAGGCAATTATTCAACTGCTGCCACGGCCAGCATGCGGACGGATTTGATTCTAAATTATCAACGTTTATCCGCAGAAATTGGTCTGTACGCCAAAGACGGCGGCAAAATTATGATTAATAATCACTGGATGGAAGAACCGCCTGAACCCATTGATTTGGATAACATCCCCAATCGCAATTAATAAAGAGACTGGGATAAATCTAAAACAGGATACTCAGGAAGCCGAACTATAAGATATGAAAGCAAGTTCTATGCGCCGTCAAAAATACGTAGACGCCTGCGGGAGGAACACGAGCCGAAGATCCACTTGGTAAAGGGTTTTTCTTTACCAAGTTAGCTGAGGCCGTGCCCGCGGCAAGCGAAGTATTTTGACGAAGCGATGAAGGAATGACTATTTTCAACAAATCATCCGAACGGATTAATAAACCAGTTCGGATGATTCTGTGACGAATAGACTTCTGTCCCAGTCTCTTTAAGCTTCAATGTTGACATTATAGGTTTCCAGCCAATAATTAATTTGTGCAAGATGGGCAATAAGTTGCGGACCGTTCATAAGTTGGCCGAACCACGGTTTATCAAACGACGATCCTTGGGTGTCAATCAAATCTTGCAATTGCTTTTTATCGAGCAATTCTAATATCGGTGCTGAAGGTGTTTGAATAATACTCTGCAGCCACTCAGACACCGCTTGTGTGTATTGAGGATGATGCGTCTTCGGATACGGACTTTTCTTCCGGTACAAGACATCCTTAGGCAAGTAGCTTTCCATCGCTTTCCGGAACACGCCCTTTTCATAGCCGCCCATCATCTTCATATTCCACGGAACATTCCACAAATATTCAACCAGGCGATGATCAGCAAATGGGACACGCACCTCAAGACTCGCTCCCATACTCATACGGTCTTTCCGATCCAGCAGGGCTGTCATAAACCACGTCATATTAAGATAAAAAAGTTCGCGCCGGCGGGCCTCATCCTTGGTTTCATCGCCTCTAAACGGTGTTTCCTTTCTGCTTTCATGATACCGCTGCAACGTATAGTCTCTCAGGTTCAATCGTTCATGCCATGCATCATTAAGTAATTGTTGTCTTTCGGTTATCGAATGAATCCATGGAAATCCAGCATCAGAAGCTGTCTCCGGGTTATGGAACCATGGATAACCCCCTAATATTTCATCAGCGCATTCCCCTGATAACCCGACCGTGGCCTCTTGCTTAATCCCTTGACAGAACCACAATAAAGAAGCATCAACATCCGCTTGCCCCGGCATGTCACGAAAATCAATCGCTGTTTTTAGATGATCGACAAGTTGTTCGTTATCAATGACTAAATTATGATGGGACGAACCGATGTCTTGTGATACTTTAGAAATATAAGGACCATCCGAATTTGGCTGATAATCATTCGCCTGAAAGAAGCGATCATTATCTTGATAGTCAACGGAAAACGTATTTAATGGCCATATCCCGTCTTCCTTGAACACTTTAGCCGCAATCGCCGAAATGGCACTGGAGTCAACACCACCAGATAAAAATGTCGCCACCGGTACATCGGCATAAAGTTGTCTGCGAACGCCATCTTCAAATAACGTTTTTACCTGTTCGACAGTGTCTTCCTCTGAGTCAAGATGGTCATAACTCTGAACATTCCAATACCGCCATGTCCGGACACCATTTTTAGTAAAATGGAGAGCATGAGCCGGCCGGATTTCATGTATACCTTTGAAAACACCGTGTCCCGGCGTTCTCGACGGACCTAAGCCAAATACTTCTGATAATCCTTCACTGTCGATCACCGCATGCATGTCAGGATGGTTCAAAATTGCTTTAGGCTCTGATGCGAACAACAATGAGCCGTTTTGTTCACTGTAAAACAACGGCTTAACACCCAATCGATCCCGGGCCATAAACACTTTTTCACGCTTCTCATCCCAAATCGCAAAAGCAAAGATGCCATTCAATCGCTCGAGGCAATCTTCACCCCATTTGATATAGGCTGTTAACAATACTTCTGTATCGGAATGACCTCCGAACGTATAACCACTTTCCTTTAAAACATTTCGGATATCTTCCGTGTTGTATAGTTCCCCGTTATAAACGATGGTGTACGACTCAGCATTCACTGTCTTCGTCATCGGCTGCCGGCCACCATCGGGATCAACAACGATAAGACGTGCATGACCGAAGGCGGCATTCGGCGAGACCCAAGTTTTTCGTTCATCAGGACCTCTGTGATGCAGTGTCTTAGCCATTCGCTCGATGGTCGATTGCTGATGGGTTAAATTTTGTTTCCAATCAATCCATCCTGTGATACCACACATTGCTTGATCCTTCCTTTCCCGGGCAACTGCCCATATCCTAACCTACGTAAAAGACCGTTATCTTGTGACACATGATCATAAAAAAACCACCGATCACATTGACCGATGGTTTCGCCATCAAGCTCCTAGAACACCATATCCCATATAGAAGGCGCCGATAAGGCCGATAATCAGTAAAAACCAGGAAAACCCTGATGATGCCCGTTTCTTACTTCTTATTAATGTCATTTCCATTCCAGCAATCACAAGTAATCCAAACAACCCTTTGATAACGGCCAGAAGCGAAAATCCATACCTATTAACAAGCATGAAACCTGTAATAAATACAAGCACATACAACAACCGTAAAATCATATGAGTGATGGTTTGCCCTTTGTCTTTACCCGCTTTTAATAGGATAAAACTAATAATAAAAAACACAATGGCCAGCGTCCATAATCCGACATGGCTATGTAACATTAACTTCTCACTCCCTATTCATATCTGTTTTCTATTATCATATCACCTTTTCGCTTATGATTCATTGACGAATGTCCAACAGTTTTTTTAACTTTTAATGAAATATGTATAGGCTTTCATCCAATCTATTGATATAATAAAATTGATTGTGATTTTTCAGACAAGGGGTGTTGATATGAGTCAAGCAAACGCAATTATCGATCAAACTGAAAAATATGGTGCTCACAATTACCATCCACTTCCGGTGGTCATCGCAAAAGCAGAAGGCGTATGGGTTGAAGATCCTGATGGTCACCGATATATGGATATGTTAAGTGCCTATTCAGCGGTGAATCAAGGACACAGACATCCTAAGATTATTGAGGCGTTAAAAACGCAAGCTGATCGCGTCACGCTAACGTCTCGTGCGTTTCATAATGACCAATTAGGAGCGTTTTACGAAAAAGTTTCTGATATCACCCATAAAGATATGATTCTGCCAATGAATACCGGAGCCGAAGCTGTCGAAACTGCGATTAAAGCAGCCCGGCGCTGGGGTTACGAGGTTAAAGGAGTTAAAGAGAATCAAGCGGAAATCATTGCTTGTGAAGGAAACTTCCACGGACGGACGATGTCAGCTGTATCCCTGTCATCAGAAGCAGACAATCAGCGTGGATTCGGCCCATTACTCCCTGGTATCAAAACGGTTCCTTACGGTGATCTTGAAGCTTTAAAAGCGGCCATCACTCCGAACACGGCGGCGTTTTTAATGGAACCGATTCAAGGGGAAGGCGGCATCATTATGCCTCCAGACGGGTTTCTTAAAGATGCCTATGATCTTTGCTGCCAAGAAAATATCTTGTTCATGGCTGATGAAATTCAATCGGGCCTCGGGCGGTCTGGTAAAATGTTCGCCTGCGATTGGGAAGACGTTGAACCAGATGTCTATATTCTTGGTAAAGCCCTTGGCGGGGGTGTTATGCCGATATCTTGTGTCGCTGCGAATCAAGACATCCTCGGCGTGTTTGACCCAGGATCACATGGGTCAACGTTTGGCGGTAATCCCTTAGCCTCCGCTGTATCTGTGGCAGCACTGGAAGTTATTGAAGAAGAAAATTTACCGGAACGCTCATTAAGGCTTGGCGCACATTTCGCCAAAGAACTTAAAACCATCGATCATCCAAGAATTAAGGAGATTCGTTCAAAAGGCTTGTTCATAGGTGTGGAACTCAATCAACCTGCACGCCCGTACTGTGAACAATTAAAGGAAAAAGGATTATTGTGTAAAGAAACCCATGAGAATGTGATTCGTTTTGCGCCGCCTTTGATCATCAGTCAAGCCGATTTAGACTGGGCTATAACCCAAATTAAAGCTGTTCTTGCCAATTAATACGGATACTCCCGGTCGGCCGCCGGGGTATTCATTGTCCTGTTAACGGAACCTGGCCCGAGGGGGAGTTTTTAATGACTATAGCCATACGGCCATTTAAACAACAAGACATTGAACAACTTATCGTAATTGAAAATTCGATTTGGAATCATAGAAACACACCGATCCCCATTCATTTTAATAATAAGGAGGAATTTTTGTCATCACGGACAGGGAGAATCTTAATCGCTGAAGAACAACCCGAAGCAAACATATGCGGTTATGTTGAAATGCAGTATGGTGACATAGCGTCACGTGCTCACATTGCCGAGTTAGCGATCGGTATTCATTCTGATTTTCGTGGCAGCGGATTAGGAGCGTCTTTGCTGTCATACGCAGAGAAACGGCTGACAGCTGACCATATTAAGAAAATTTCCTTGCGCGTGATGGCATCTAATCCAAGAGCGTTGCGTTTTTATGAAAAATACGGCTATCAGCAAGAAGGCTGTCTAAAAAACGAATTTTACATTAATGACCAATACATTGATGATGTCCTTCTCTATAAATGGCTCAGTTGATCCTCAAGGATCAACTGGCTTCCATGATCGATCCGCGACTGCTTCCTTCCCTTCTTTTTAGCAATGCTTTTATCCCCAGAATGCTTTTAATTACTCTGCATGTTCCTATCGAAATTTTTTTATTGACATTCAACACACAAGGAGTAAAATAGATCTTGTTTTATTTCGCACCCGAAACATTTTCACACGAAATAAATACATTGATTTTAATAAAGGATGAATGATCCATGGATGAACAAAAAATAATCGACATTATTCATTCGTTCCGATCTGTCCAACGCGTTTTCTACCAAGTTGCACGTGAAGAGGCCGATGAACTGGATAGTACTGTCATTCAAATCATGGTTCTAAGTGCTTTGTGGAAAACCCCCCATATCGGTCTAGGAGAGTTGGCAGATCAATTGCAGGTTGGCAATAGTACAATGAGCGGAATTATTGAGCGACTGGTAAAACAGGGGCTCGTTACACGAGAGCGAGACCAAAACGACCGTCGTTCTTTAACGATGACATTAACAGAACAGGGTCAGAAGAAAAAAGCCGAAACTCACGAAGCGTTTATGACACGTTTTTCGACCTTTCTAGATATATCTGATGAGGATTATCAACACCTGATCACCCTGCATGAACAAATTATAGAGAAACTAGAACAATCGGGAGATGAAGTAGAAAATGTCAGGCACAATGATTGAACAACACCAGCCGATTAAAAAAGCCCCTATAATATTTGTAATGATTATGGGAGCTTTTGTGGCGATATTAAACCAAACTTTAATGAACGTTGCTTTACCCGTAATGATGCAAGATTTAGCCATCCAAGCGAATACGGCTCAATGGTTAACAACGGCTTACATGCTTGTTAACGGTGTGCTTATTCCGATTACAGCCTTTTTAATGGAACGATTCACAACGCGACAACTTTTCATTGCCGCGATGAGTTTCTTTGCCACCGGTACATTATTTTGCGCTGTGGCACCGGACTTCCCATTATTGCTAACTGGAAGGGTCATTCAAGCCTGCGGCGCCGGCATTATGATGCCGTTATTGACCAATGTGATATTATCACTTTTCCCCGTCGAAAAACGTGGCTCGGCCATGGGACTGATTGGTGTTGCCATGATTTTCGCACCGGCTGTTGGTCCGACGCTGTCAGGTTGGATTGTCCAAAACTACTCATGGCGCGTTTTATTCTATATCGTTTTACCTATTGCCATTATTGACGTGATTTTAGCGTCCTTCCTGCTTAAGAATGTCACTCAGTTAACCAAACCGAGAATTGATATTTTATCCATTATCTTATCAACGATTGGTTTTGGCGGAATCTTATACGGATTCAGTAATGCTGGAAATAATGGGTGGGATAGTAATGAAGTCATGATTTCTCTTGCTGTCGGTGCGATTAGTCTAATCATATTTATCACCCGTCAGCTTCGAATGAAAACGCCGATGCTCGAGTTTAGAGTCTTTAGGCATGGGATGTTTTCTTTAGCAACGGTCATCAATATGGTCGTCACCATGGCGATGTTTGCCGCGATGATTCTAGTCCCCATTTACTTGCAAAATATCCGCGGCTTTACACCACTGGAATCAGGTTTAATGCTGTTACCAGGTGCGATTCTGATGGGGATCATGTCACCTATAACAGGTAAAATTTTTGATAAAATCGGTGCAAGATGGTTGGCTGTGACAGGTCTTGTGATCACCCTTATCACAACTTGGCAATTTTCTAATCTGCAGGATGATACGACTTATGCTTGGTTAATTGTCTTATATTCATCGCGAATGTTTGGGATGTCAATGTTAATGATGCCCATTATGACGGCTGGACTAAACGCCTTGCCGCAAAAAATGAATGCGCACGGTACGGCTATGGTTAATACAATGAGGCAAATTGCCGGATCACTCGGAACAGCTTTCCTTGTCACCGTTATGACGAACCAAACAAAAGCCCATTTGACAGATAAGGCCACATCAGCTGGGTTATCTCCTGATACGGTTGATAAACTTTCCGATGCCGCCTCTTCTGGTAATACAGCCAGCGGTGGGGCAAACATTTCCGCTGAGATGCAGCAACACTTGGCATCCTTAGCCAAACATGCTGCGATCCAAGGTATTAATGATGCTTTCATGGTGGCTACCGGACTGGCTGGACTTGCTCTCGTCCTTTCATTCTTTATCAAGCGGTCTAAGCCGCCTGAAGAAGAACTGGAACTAAACGAAAACAATCAAGAACAGGTCAATTCCGATATCGCCCCAAGTAAGGGATAAATAGTGACACCCCCAGATTCCATAGATCTGGGGGTGTTATATAAAACGAGCCTGTGTTTTTCCTAAATAGGGGGAAACTTTTGTGCCAGCCTCTCCATTTACATTAAATACTTAATGATACATATTTAACTTCTAGATATTCTTCCATACCTTCTTCAGCACCTTCACGGCCGAGACCGCTTTGTTTCATACCACCGAACGGAGCTTGGGCAGCTGATGGGACACCGTCGTTCCAACCCACAATACCATAGTCCAGCCCTTCGGAAATGCGTGTTCCGCGCGACACATTTTGGGTAAAGAAGTAAGCTGCCAAGCCGAATGGAGTATCATTCGCTGCTTTGATCGCCTCATCATCTTTATCATATTCCGCAATCGGCAAAATAGGTCCAAACGTTTCTTCATTCATCATCACCATGTCATGATTCGCATCAGAAATGAGCGTTGGTTGATAGAAATAAGTGTTTTTATCGCTATTCGCTTCACCTTCACCACCAACCACTATGTTAGCTCCTTTGTCTTGGGCATCCTTCACATGGCGGTCGACTTTTTCATAACCATCTTTATTAATAAGCGGACCGACATCCGTGGTATCCTTCATGCCATCTCCAGTATTCAGTGTCTTAACTTCTGCCTCTAAACGTTTAATCAGTTCATCATAAATATTGGATTGCGCATAGACACGGTTAGCGGCAATACAGGTTTGTCCACTATTACGGAATTTCGCCGCCATAAGCATTTCCACGGTTTGATCCAAATCAGCATCATCACAGACAATGACAGGAGCATGTCCGCCTAGTTCCAGTGATAGCCGCTTAATTTGTTCAGAGCCTTGCTTCATGAGTAACCGACCCACAGGCGTTGATCCGGTAAAGGTCAACTTGCGTACCCGCATATCTCCCATAATTGTTTCTGAGAATGTTTCCGGGTTGCCATTGACAACATTGAAAACGCCTTTCGGGATGCCTGCTTCTTCTGCCAACTCAGCAAGACGCATGCATGTTAATGGGGTTTCTTCCGGTGGTTTGACGATGAATGTACAACCAGCAGCCAATGCTGGGCCTAACTTCCGAGTAATCATCGCTGCTGGAAAATTCCATGGTGTGATCGCCGCAACGACACCGACCGGCTGTTTAATCACCTTAATTCGGTGGTTTTCGCGTTTTCCAGGGACTAACCGACCGTAAGTACGTTTTCCTTCCTCTGCATACCATTCAATGAAAGATGCTGCGTATTGGACTTCACCCTTTGATTCCTTCAATGGTTTCCCGTTCTCTTTGGTCATGATTTCCGCCAACTCGTCTTCATGAGCCATAATTAATTCAAAATACTTTCTTAAAATGTCGCTTCTATCCGCAGCTGTCTTTTTCGACCATTCGGGCAAGGCTTCGGATGCAGCGTCAATCGCTTGCTTAACATGATCTTCACCAGCGTTTGGCACCGAGCCGATGTGATCACCCGTCGCGGGGTTGTGGACGGTGATCGTATCTAATTCCTTACCTGTCCATGTCCCATTAATATAATTGGCAAAATCGTATTGTGCCATCATACCCCTCCTTCAAGGCTGTCATAGAATAATTTCCCTAAAAAGGTTTAGCGCAAAACCTCGCTTGCTTTATTTTTCCATAGATGACGTGTTTTCATGCGCCGATTGTCGTTTTTCTTTCGCATAAGAAAATCGCCCCGGATACGCTGTGAGTGCGCCAGATGATAACCAAAATGTCTTGTTAAACATTCGATTAAGAAAGTAGCGATCATGGCTAACTGCCAAAACGGTGCCATCATATTGGCGCAACGCTTCTTCCAAAGCCTCCCGCGATTCAATGTCCAAATGGTTGGTCGGTTCATCCAGCAGCAATAAATTCATGTTCTGATACATCAGCTGAGCTAACTTTAGGCGAATCCGCTCACCGCCGCTGAGTGCGTCGACTTTTTTAAATACTGAAGCACCGAAAAACAAAAACTTGGCTAAGATATGACGGGCCTTTTCTTCATTCATGGCTGCGGCATAACGAAACACATCTAATACCGTTGTACCATAGTCTTCCGCAAAAGTGACCTGTTGTGATAATATCCCAAGTTTGACATTCGATCCGACTTGAACAACACCTGTCTTAGGCGTCCAGTCACCCGTGATTAACTTCAATATCGTTGACTTGCCAGACCCATTATCTCCCACTATCGCCGCTTTATCACCCTGGCGGATATGCATATTCACATGGTCAAATAACACGTCATCAAAACCAAATGAAACGTCTTTCAGTATGATTACGTCATTACCACTGCGATTTCCTGCCTGAAAGCTAAGAGAAATTTGGTCTTGTTCCGTTTTGGGCCGCTCGATCTTTGTCATCTTCTCCAATGCCTTCTCCATGCTTTTCGCCCGTCGATGCAAACCATCGTTCGGTGGATTAGCGCGATTCGCCCATGCTTTTAGACGTTTGATGGCTGCCCGCATTTTTTTGATTTTTTTCTGCTGTTCTTGATAAGCCGCAAATTGCGCCATCATCCGTTTTTCTTTTTCAATCGTGAAATGTGTATACCCACCCTCATAAGATGGCGCGTCCTGATCATCTAAGTCATAGATTGTCGTCGCAACTTGATCGAGAAAATGACGATCATGGCTTGTCATCACAACGGTGCCACCGTATTGGCGCAAAAATTGCTCAAGCCAATCCATTGCAGTAATATCTAGGTGGTTCGTTGGCTCATCGACTAAAAGCAGCGCCGGTTCGTTCAATAAATTAATAGCGAGCATGACTTTAGTTTGCTCACCGCCGCTTAACTCATAGAACAAGCGTTTCCGAAACGCGTGAATTCCAAGACCTGTGGCTACCTGATTAATTTTAGCTTCCATGGTGTAGCCGCCTTTGTCTTGAAAATCACTTTGTAACATTCCGTATTGTTGAAGCCATTTCTCTAATTGGTTCTCCTCTGATTCTGAAGCCATTTTAGTTTCAATTTCACGCATTTGTTCAGCGATGAGATGTAAATCACCAAAGGCTTCCCAAAGTAACGCATCAACTGTTTTACCTGCCTCGACTGTTGGTATTTGTTCAACAAAACCGATAGACAGGCCTTTTTTATAATGGATATCCCCTTCATCTAACGGTTCCTGACCAGCAATCATCTGCAGCAATGTTGTTTTTCCACATCCATTAGGTCCGACGAGGGCGACTCGTTCACCTGACTTGATTTCCATCGAATAGTTATTCAAAATTTGTTTATTGTAGATGTTTTTACTGGCATGATTCAAAGAACAAACGATCATTTTTGAGACCTCCGAACATAAAAATAACCCTGGATGATCCGATATCACCCAGGGTTTTGGCAAAATAATACACACAAAAGGAGAGTGATGCCCACTCTCCCTCAGGAATAGCTAAACTAAAGTTTTTTGGCTGGAATCGCATCACATTCAAATCATATAGTGTTGTCCTCAAAATGGGCATACGTCACCCATGTCAAAGAAACACCAGAAATAATGGCGCGGCACAAGTATAAATACATTTGCGTTTGCGTCCGGCCAATGAATGATAACACGATTCCACACCTCCGTTCCGTCATAATTAAGCTAATTATAAAATAATTTCAGATCATTAGCAAGCGGTCACAGGATGTTTTGTCCTTCAAATCTGTTTTTAAAAGTCCCTTGTAAAAATTATACGAACAAAGTCTAAAAAACTTTTATGTTATTATGATGATCTGGTAAACTATAGAAAAAGCATGAAATGAATACTCATTCATTAACTATTTAGGCAGGCGATTAAAATGACAATCCTAGAAATTTTTAATGTGATTATTCCTGTTATTGTTATTATTATCATCGGCGTCATTGTAGGCAAATGTTTAAAAGTTGACACTAAGCCGATCTCTGATTTATGTTTATATGTCTTTAGTCCGGCTTTGTTTTTTCACTCCGTGGTGACCTCGCAGCTAAATTTACTGGATTTGGGCAGAATCGCCTTATTTGCATTTGTTGTCTTAGGTCTATTTGATGTGCTTGTCCGAATATTAGGTGCGATATTTAAAACAAGTCGTTCTAATATTAATGCGCTGCTCTTGGCTAGTTCATTTCCGAATTCAGGTAATTATGGATTGCCGATTATCATGTTTGCCTTCGGTCAGGCAGGTGTCGCTGTCGCCATTATTTATATGGTTGTCCAATCGTTCCTTATGAATTCCGTTGGGGTTTTCTATGCTTCCCAGAGTGCTGAAAACGGCGCCAAAAAAGCTCTAATGAACATTCTAAAGATGCCGGGATTCACAGCCATTATTTTGGCTATTCTCATTAAGATCGTCCATTTCCAAGTCCCTGAATCGATCATGGATCCTATTGAACTATTGGGTCAAGCGGCGATCCCCACTTTACTAACCTTACTAGGAGTGACGCTATCAACGATTAGTATCAATAAGGCTAAAGCCTTTATCAGCTTGGCGAGTGCCTTTAAATTGATGGTATTTCCGTGCATAGCACTCCTTGTTATTGACTTTTTTTATCCTTTCGATTCGTTGCCGAGTAAAGTACTTATTTTAGAAGCCGCAACTCCGACAGCCGCGACCGCTACATTATTATCCATTAAATTTGACATGAAGTCTGAGTACGTATCGAGTGCTTTATTTTTCTCAACTTTACTTAGTATGGTCACGATCCCTTTATTACTTTTTATATTATGAAAGGCCCTCCCCGCTTAAAAAGGGCGGGGAGTCATTAAAAAATTAAAGTATTCATTTACAGGCAAAAATTTTTACAGGGCTAAACGCTCTAGACATGTTATCATATAAATGATTCTTTCACCCCAGACCCTGTTATTAATTGAACCTCTCTTATTTGGTGTGTTATTCCAAAACTTCAAACTTTCTATGACATCTATAGGATATAAGCAGTATTCTTCATTATGTTAATGTATAATAGTATAAAAAGCTTATTATATAATGGATTAGGGGAGGCATTACAATGTTTTTTCACCCTATGGATATTTTAATTATCATTGCCTTCGGGCTTGCCTTATGGGCTCAATATAAAGTTAAAAACAATTTTAATGAATGGTCAGAGGTTGCTGCATCATCGCACATGTCTGGAGCGGAAACGGCAAGGCGCATGCTTGATCAAAACGGTCTTCATCATATTCCGATTGAACCCGTTCAAGGTGCTTTATCCGACCATTATGATCCAATCAAAAAAGTCGTCCGCTTATCTGAACCCGTTTACTATGGTCATTCGATCGCATCCATCTCTGTAGCGTCCCATGAAATTGGTCACGCCATTCAGGATAAAGAAAGTTACAGTATGCTTGTTCTGCGTCATAAAATCTTCCCTGTAGCTAATTTTAGTTCGGGGGTAGCCCCTTTTATGTTGATTGGTGGTTTCTTGCTACAACAATCGTCTCTCATTGGGTTAGGGATTATTCTTTTCTCCCTCGCCGTTGCATTTCAAGTCGTCACGCTGCCCGTTGAATTCAATGCCAGCGCTCGCGCCAAACGTTGGATTGTTACTGAAGGTATCATTGAAAAGCAAGAGAGAACCGGTGTGAATAAGGTCCTTAACGCCGCAGCTTTAACCTATGTCGCATCCATGCTGATTGCTCTTTTGGAGTTGATCAAATATATTATGATCTTCACGCAAACAAATGACGATTAATGATCATAATATTGTAGTTTTACCGCAAGAATGTGATTCTGTCGATTTGTGGGAATGATAGCTCTTAAGCATAATACAAGTTTTTCACGTTAGTTTATCATTTCCTGGGGAATAATGTCGGAAAGCGACTTGGACAGAAGTATATGAGTCACAGAATCATCCGAACTGGTTTATTACAGTTCGGATGATTTGTTGAAATTATCATGGCTGTCATCGCTTCGTCAAAATCCTTCGCTTGCCGCGGGGACGGCCTCAGCTAACTTGGTAAAGAAAAACCCTTTACCAAGTGGATCTTCGGCTCGTGCTCCTGCATCTTCAAACCTATTCAGAGAAGCAAGATGCTTCGTCGCAGTCCAAAGAAGCTTATTCTGAGGCGTTCGTGCTGTTCCCGCAGGCGTCTACGTATTTTGACGACGCTTAGACTTGCTTTCATATCTTATTGTTTGGCTTCCTGAGTATCCTGTCTTAGATTTGTCCCAGCCTCTTTTTTATAATACAGCGAGTTCGACTTGTGTCCCGCGTCCGGAGGGTTCAGAGGGATGAACCACAAGTTTACGTGGTAAACGTTGCTGCAGTTCAGGAACATGACTGATGACACCAATCGCCATATTATTTGTTTGTAATTTTTCCAAGGCGGTGACAACAGTATCGAGCAATTCATGATCCAGGGTACCAAACCCTTCATCTAGGAAGAAAAATTGTAGTGGCGTTTCGCCGCGTAGCTGGATCTGGCCTGAGAGCGCTAATGCCAGGGCGAGCGATGTTAAAAAGGTTTCCCCGCCTGATAGAGATGATACCGGTCGGCGAATACCGCCGTTAGCATCATCGCGGATAATAAACCCGCCGTCGACATCCACTTCCAACGCGTAACGTTGGCGCGTGAGTTGACCCAAACGCTGTGACGCGTCACGGCTGATATGCATCAACTGTTCTTGAGCGATATATTCGACAAAGCTATTGCCCTTAAAAATCGATTGCAATTGTTTAATTTGATCTAATTGCTGCTCTAACTCGCGTTTCTGTGTTTCTAATTCTTGATACCTTTGATGCTTTTCGGACAATCGCTCCCATTCACTTTTTAAAGTCGCTACATCTTGTCCGATGGTGGCATACTCAGATTTTAAGGTTTCAAGTCGCTCACTGACCTCTGTAAATTGCTCTTGGGTGATGCGTTCATGCCCCAACAGATCATCCTGCTTTTTTAATTCCGACTGAACGACGTGCCACTCTTTTTCATAGGCTTCAATCTGTTGTTTCATACTCGTTTTATCTTGTTCGGAGAGCATCACCGTTTCGGCATCTGAGCGGCTGGCAAATCCACCTGCTTTCAAAGCCTGTATAAGCTTTTGATCATGGGCTTCTTTTCGTTTCAGTGCATCGTCATAGGCACTCTTTTGATTGGAATAAGATTTTTCGGCGGCAAACCGTTGTTGTTGCGCTTCCTGCCACTGTTCATAAGTATATTGTTCCCGTTGTTTCATTTGTTCAACGGATTGTTTCGTATCAGTGAGCACTTGTTCCAGATCAGCGACAGGCGTCGCTGTTAGGGCCTCGTACCGCTCCGTTTGTTGAACGATAGTCTTCTCTATTTCTTCAATGCGTGTTGCCATACCCGTCCGTTCAGACGTTGCTTGATTTTTCGCACGTGTAACATCATCCAACGCTTGGCGTTCTTGTTCAACATGATTTTGGGTGTCTTGCAGTTGTTTTTGCAACTGTTCGTGACGGGCGTCTTGTTTTTGTACCGTCTGCAAGTCTTCATCAAGCTCATCAAACGAAGTATAACCATATTGCTCTTGCCATGTTTTAAATCGAGAAAGGCTAATGTCTTTGAGTTCCACCAACTTAGCCTGAACTTTCTCCTCCTCAACTGCCACTGTTTGTCGCTTGGTTTCTGTTGATGTTAGACCTTGTCGATGATGCTGTTCCTGTTGATAGACTGTCTTCAGTTGTTCATTCAATTGCAACACATCTTGCTGCAATGGCTTAAATTGATCCAACAAACCTTGTGCATGGTTCACCCGATCCCGATGTGAGTAGGGGGATTCATCGTCATCATCAGCAGCAGCTGCATGTGTATCTTGAGAAGCATTGACGTCTATATCTGTTAATTGTTGGGCCATATCTTCCAGTCGCTCTTTAAGAGCTTCCAACTTAGGTAAGACTTCATTTATATTGGTGGTATAGCGATCCGCCTCTTCTAATCGTTCTAATAGACTCTCTATATCCCTACTTTCTTCATCAACATGAGCTGGATCTGGATGATGCTCGGCACCACAAACTGGACAAGGTTCACCGTCTTGTAATCTATGGATGAGTTGGGTGACAAGGTGCTTCTCTTTCACCTTATCGGCCTGTTGTTGATCAATATGTCTCCTTTGTCCAATCCAATCCTTATCCACAAGCAATTGTTCCTGGGTGTTCGCGACAGAATGGTAGAGGTTCAAACAACGGTCGTAAACTCGAGTTAACTCAGCAGCACTCGATTCAAGCTGTTTCTGATACTGACGAATGGTCTGATCCAGCGCGGTCAGTTGTTCCTCATATTGATGCTTGTCTTTTTTGAGTGCCGTATATTGCTCTTTCAGCGCCATGATCGCCTTCCTATCTTCCGACGCTTGGCGCAGATGTTCCCTGTGTTCAGGAGTGATGGCCGCCTTTTGGATAGCATCTTGAATCTGTTTGACTTTGCGATTCGCTTCATCCAACGCTTGTTGCTTGCTGTCATATCGTTTTTGATAGCTGTCTACTGTTTTATCTAAAGCCGTCAACTTTTGCTGCTCATCGGACAGTGTTCGTTGATTAACAGTAAGCTCATGCGCGATCTGCTGCGCTTGGTTCAATTGCTGAATGGTTGCCTGCAGTTGTGGTTCCTGTTCTGAGCGCCTGTCGCGAGCTTCGGTAAACTGCTTCGACGATTCCTGTTCTTGCGTCTTTCTGTGTTGATATTCCCTTTCTAAAGCACGCATATCTTGTTCTAATTGTTTTATTTCCTCGTTGATATGATCGACATCTTGCACGTAGGGCTTAAGCTGTTCCGCCTCTTCAGCTTGCGATAGCGAATGCTTCAGGGTCTCGATCTTCTTTTGCTGCTCAAGAAGAGACGTTTGTTTCTCTTGTAACGCGTCACGTTCATTCGTCCATTGGTAACGTTGTTTCTTTCGTTCGTATTCCTGTTCTGTTGTGGTTAATTGTTTATAAGCTTGTTGATACTTTTCATTGGCCGCGTCATACTGTGTTTTAACATGATCTAAAGTCGCCTTAGAGGCATCACCGAGACCATTCATTTCGGCTTCAACATTACTATAACGAGACTGATAATCTTGCAAGCGACCTCGGATCGTATCATTCAGACGATCGCCATAACGTTCCAAATGAAAGAGGCGTTGCAGCATTCGGCGGCGTTCGGCCCCTTTTAACGTCAAGAATTCAGCAAATTTCCCTTGTGGAAGAACAACAGCCCTTGTAAAGTCATCATGCGTTAGTCCGAGGAGATTTTGAACTAACTGGGTCACATCGCGCTCTTTATCCGCTAGAACAGTCGCCTCACCGGTGACATCAAGCATACGACAACTGCCGATTTGCAAGCCGCCGGTTTTCGCTTCTTTATAAACACGTTCAACACGGTAACGCTTCGATTCATTTAAACCCAGTTCAAATGTCAATGTGACGGTCAACTGCTGTTCACCGTGATTAAGAATCCCTTTCGTATTATTCATCGCACGTTCAACTTTTCCATATAAAGCCAAGGTCATCGCATCAAGCAGCGTGGATTTGCCGCTCCCCGTCGGACCAAAAATCCCGAATACGCCTCCTTGACACAAAGTATCAAAGTCAATCGTCTGTTTTTCTCTAAAACTATGAAGACCGGAAATCGTCATTTCAACCGGGCGCATATGGGTGACCTCCCTTCTTCTGTATATATGCCAACAACATTGATAAAACTTCCTATTAAATTGATAAGGTTAGGCTTAGCGTAATAGCGGTGTATTCTAATCATGATGATCTTCATCCGTCTCATGAACCAATTCTAAAAACAGCTCCGTGAGCGCTTCATCCGGCTCTCCACCGCCGGTTTGTTTTTTATAAAATCGCTTAAAGATATCGTCAAGCGGCAATTGCTCCGGATTCACCGTGTCATCGTCCATAGGCACTTGGTTGCCGACAAACACGGGTCGTATATGAACGATACCTTGATGCCAGCGACGGATGTTCTGGATTTCCTGAATGGACGGAGATTCCGTGACAGTCACTTCCAAATCAATCCAGGCATTAGCGTCGCGCCCTTCTTCCAACCATCGATAAACATCGTCCATACCACCTGTCGCTTGCCACTTCACAAGGGGTTTGCCTGAAGATAAATAAACTTCCTTCCATTCAGCACTGCCTCCAGGGACCACATCAATCATCGTTACCGACTTCGGCTGGTGAGCTTCACTGAAGCTATAAGCCAGCGGTGAACCGGCATAGCGCACCGGCTGTTCATCCTTTCTTATCGTTTGCGGCCGATGGAGATGTCCCAAGGCTGTATATTGAGCCACCCCGGGCAGAGCGTCACTCGTAACCGTATAAGCCCCACCAACCTGTATGGGACGTTCTGAATCGGATTCACTGCCACCGGCCATAAAAAGATGGCTCATGACAATATTAACGGTGTCCTCGCGAAACGTATGAGCATGTTCATGAAACAGATAGCTGACCCGTTCGTTGTAAGCCGTTTGCAGGACACGATCATCATTCAGTTGACTAAGACATTCATTTAATCGGCTTTCGGACGGGTAAGGAACAGGGCTTAACACTAACACTTCCCCTGTCCGAACCGGGATCTGCACGGGCTGTGGGACAGGTTGCCCAATCAACTCAACGCCGTGGATGGCCGCAAGTGGTCGTGCTGCCTGCAGACGTGCGGGACTATCATGATTACCGGAAATAATCAATACAGGACGCTCACCATCGGCGCTCAGCCGTTTGACCGTTTCATAAAACAACGTTTCCGACTCGGCTGGGGGGTTGACGGTATCAAACACGTCACCAGCCATGAGTACAGCATCAACCTGTTCATCCTCGGCGATTTGGCAGATTTCTGTTAAAACATCAACTTGCTCCTGATGACGTGACCGCCCTTCAAGCGTCCGTCCCAAATGCCAATCGGCCGTATGCAATAAACGCATCCATTATCCTCCCTTCTTACATTTGAAAATAGTGACCCCCATCAAAGAAATAGAGACCGGCTATTTTTACGGGTTGCTGCCAAATTTGTTCGATGGCCCGGCAGTACATGCGCAGTTGGACACCGTATTTTTGCTTCATAAGTGTTTCGGCTTCTTCAATTGACGAAAACCGTTCCGTAATGGCATCCGTCTTATAATCTAGCAACGTGATCCCGTCTTCTTCAACAATCAGACAATCAATCACTCCTTGAACGAGCACCGGCTCTTCCTGGGGATGCTGCCAAGTCGCATAAGCTTCCGAGGCATTCATCGTCAAACTAAACGGTAACTCGCGTTCAACCCGCTTAGCTTGCAACAATTTTTGACCAATGGGTTGCTGGAAAAAGGCAAACACACGGTCAGTATCAATGGCTTCCGCTTCTTCATCCGTCAATAATTCGCGCTTGACCAATTGTTGAATCTCCCTATTGATCCCTTCTTTACTGGGCTCCTGGGCTAAAGAAATATGCTGCATCAAAGCATGGGTGGCGGTCCCCACCTCAGCCGCTGATACGCGATCCTTCTGTAAAAACCGGGGACGTTCAGCAATTGGATCCCGGAAACGGCGAATAAACTGGTCATCCGAATCGATGCCTGCAGTGATCTCTTGTTGCCGCTTAATTTCAGTCACTGTCTGCTTCGCCATATGGGAGCTGGCATCTTGATGCGCTTCCCGCCATTCTAGCCGCCGGGCGAGTTCATCCTGATAAGCTGACGCCGAGTCAACCGGTTGCCATGCTTGAAGACGTGACAAAATTTCCGATTCATCATCATCCACCGTGTCTTCATTGACGACATCCTTGGCTGCCGATAACTGAACTGACCACGATGATCGAAAGTCAAGCACAGTGCCAAGTGTTGGCTGATCATTCATTAGCTGCCGTAATGCTTCAACATCTGGATGTCTGACGAGCGCTGGACCTAGCCAATCCAAATAACTCTTGGCCATCCGGCGTTCATGTTCAGGCAGAAGCCAATCTTGTTCAGCCAACATCCGCTCCCATGTCTGCACCGTCTTAGCGGCATCTTTCATAGTTGCGGTTAAATACAGTTTTTCTTTCGCACGGGTTAACGCGACATATAGAACCCGCATTTCTTCAGCGAGCATTTCCTGCTGCATTTGATATTTAATCGCTACAAAAGGTAACGTCGGTCGAGTCAAGCGCTGCTCAGGATCAATGTATTTCGTTCCGAATCCCAAATTTTTATGCAAAAGGGCTTTCTGATTCAGATCCATCCGGTTAAACGGTTTGCTCATACCAGCGACAAACACAATCGGATATTCCAATCCTTTACTCTTATGCACCGTCATCACACGTACGACATCTTCCTGCTCGCTTAATGCACGCGCCTCACCCATGTCACTGCCCCGGTCTTTTAGACGTTCCACAAAGCGTAAAAACCGGAACAAACCGCGGAACGATGTCGCCTCATATTGTCGTGCTCTGTCATACAAAGCTTTTAAGTTCGCTTGACGTTGATTGCCACCCATTAATCCTCCGACATAATCGAAATACCCCGTTTCACGATAAATTTGCCAAATCAAATCAGCGAGTGCCCCGCTGCGGGCCCGATCACGCCATTCTCTCAATCGGGTGAGAAACATGGATAATGTTTCAGCCAAATGATCATGATGATTGTCAGCATATTGTCGAACCGCCGTATAATAAGGTGTGTCCTTCGAGGCCACCCGGATCCGGGCCATTTCATTGCCTGTCAAACCGACCATGGGCGAGCGCAGAACAGCAGACAACGGGATATCCTGATAAGGGTTATCGATGGTCTGCAAGAGTGACAACATGACGGACACTTCAATCGCTTCAAAATAACCCCCAGAGAGTTCAGCATGTGCCGGGATGCCCTTTTGCGTTAAAATATCAGTGATCACCGGGGCCCAGTTCCGAGCCGCCCGTAATAAAATCGTCATATCACTGTACTGCGCCGGCCGCATCCTGTCGATGGTTTTATCATAAACTTCAAGCGGCTCCTCACCCGTTTTGCCAATTAAACGCTGGATCTCACCTGCAATACGATGCGCTTCTAATTCTGCCGTCTGGTAATCTTCCATTTGTTGATCGTCATCCTCAGCAGCTTCACCCCGGTCGATCAAGAGCAACTCACCAGGACGTGCCCCCTGTGGATAGTTCGCTCCCATTTTCAGTTCGGCATCCGAATCATAGTCAATTTCTCCAACCGCCTCATCCATCACTTGTTTGAATACATCATTGGTCGCGTCAATCACTTCAGTGCGGCTGCGAAAATTCCTGGATAAGTCGATCCGTTCTCCCGACGTTTGTTCGTCTTTAAACTGTTTGTACTTCGTCATAAATAGCGTCGGCTCAGCTAAGCGGAAACGGTAAATACTCTGTTTAACATCGCCAACCATGAACATATTCCCGCCGCCTTCATGTTCATCATGAGACACCAATTGTAAAATCGTTTCTTGAACCATATTCGTATCCTGATATTCATCAACAAGAACTTCCGAAAATTGAGCACGATACTGCCGGGCAATGTCTGATGGGTGCTCAAACCCCGGTTCAGCCTGCTCTCCGCGCAAAATCCGTAGACAATAATGCTCAAGATCATTAAAGTCAACGACCGCCTTCTTTTTTTTCGCCGCTTCATACTTCGCTTTAAAATCTTTCACAAGCTCAACCAATAGGTTGATAAACGGCTGCATCGTGTTGAGATCATCCAATTGCTCGTCAGGTGAACGGGTGAACATTTCTTCCTTTAGTTTGTTAACTTCCTTCTTATATTGATCGCGCATCGCTTTAACTTGATCAATCAAATGCCCATCATATTCCTCACCTTTACAAGCTTTTAACCGTCCGAATGAAACTGCGGAAAATTGCTCATACATGTCCTGCCAATGTTGCTCGCAGCTATCTCTTAATTGTCTTATCAGCAGCTTGTCATCACTAAGGTTGGCTAGATAAGGCGTTGGACCGCCTGGTTGATCGGCGATCATCTCAGCTTGATCAATCATGGCGATCATGCCGTCAAGTTTCCGGCGAATGTCGTTTTTTAGCGGCGGAATCCAAGGCAAATCCTCCGGCGTTGTCGTCTCATCGATTTGATAAGCGCCTGCAAGCTCATCTAACCAACGATCAGGCCAAGGATGACTCATAGAAAAATTGAAGAGACGAGTGATGTGCGCCTGCATCTCCGCATCACTACGGTCATTCGTATACCGGTCCACTAATTCGTAAAAAAGAGCTTGCTTTTCCCCGCCATAGTAGGTTTCAAGCAACTCCTCCATGACTTCCTCACGAATGAGTTCCACTTCTGTCTCATCAGCAATGCGAAACGCCGGATCGAGATCAAGCTGGTGATAGTACTTACGTACAACAGAAAGGCAGAACGAGTGCGACGTCATAATCGATGCTTTATTCAATAACGTTAATTGCCGGCGCAAATGAAGTGAACCGGGGTTTAGTGCCAACGCTTGATCCAATGCCTGACCAATCCGCGTCTTCATTTCTGCGGCGGCAGCATTTGTAAATGTCACAATCAGCAGCCGGTCCACATCCTCAGGTGCGTCTTCCCGGGCAATTTTATTAATGATCCGTTCAACAAGGACGGCTGTTTTTCCCGAGCCTGCCGCGGCAGCCACGAGCATATTTTGTCCGTCTTCACTAATGGCCCGCCACTGTTCATCGGTCCATATGCTCTCCGCCGGTTTATTGATTTTGGTCACCGTCGTCATCCTCCTTTCTGATTTGTTCCAGAATGTCCTTGTCTTTGGTTTGCTTGAGTGCGCGATACTCATTTTCCGGCTGCGACTCGTCAAATTGACACACCGATTTGAAAGCACAGTACTCGCAAGGCTTCTTGTTCTTAAGTTTATAAGGTGAAATGTCAATATCACCGTCCGTGATATTCGTCCCGATATCTGCCATCGTTTCCCGGACGTAATCCCGCAAGGAGGCCATATCATCAGGACTGGCAACGGAAGACGAACTGTAGAATCCGCCATTTTTCTTCAAACCGACCGGGACGATGTCGGAATTTCCGGACTCAAGCGTTTGATCCATGCCTTTAACAACGTCCTCATCTTCCAGTACAAGACCTTTCATTTTAAATTGCTTAAGCAATTCACGCTCAACAGATTGAGCCGCCCCTTCAGGATCATTCAGCATCGGATTATGGACATGAAAATATAAAACCGCACCAGGATCCGCTTCCTCACCCAGCCATTCCTTCGCATAGGTGATCACAACGTCCAGATAGGCGAGCATTTGCAGCGCCAATCCATAATAGACTTCCGATAGATTCAAGTCCGTGGCGCTTGATTTATAATCAATGATCCTGAGCATCATGCCTTGGTCACTATAACCCCGATCCACGCGGTCAATCCGTCCAATAATCTCCATTTGACAACCATTAGGCAGTTCAAACGTTAGCGGCGGCAAAGGTTGATCAGGACCAAACGGTAATTCCAAACCGACGGGAGAAAAACCACTTGCTTTAGCTTGCTGCCGCATCGTTTTCGCCGCGCGAATAATGACCTGCGACAATTTATGCTGCAAATATTCATGGCGCGCTGAGCTCAATAGAATTTGTTTTTGCAGCTTTGGCGAGAGTTGCTCGACTTGCCTGTGGGCCAAAGCTTCACATTCATCATCATTAAGCTCTGACCACTGACGATTGTGCTTCATTAATTCTTCCGTCATTAATTTTAACGCAGAGTGGAACAATTGTCCGATATCCGGCGCATCCAAACGATAAGTATCCCGTTCTTTCAACTTTAGCCCGTAAGAAGCAAATTGGGCAAACGGACAGGATTTATACAGTTCCATCCGTGACACGCTCGCCTTGATATGACTACTGTATAACGCTTGGGCAACATCGGGCTCAAGCGGCTGTTCACGGTTATAATAAAATAGACTGCTTAACACTTGCTTCGTGTTGTCCGCCCACCAGTCATTTGTTACCAACCAGTTATAGGCATCCCACCAAATATTTGAGATCGGATAACCGCGCCGCCAGCGGCGAATTTGCGCTGCGGTATGACTGAGCGCCTTCATCGGCCGGCTAGCAAAATCAAGCTGGGTCATCACATTATGTTCATGGGCATCACCAGTGATTAAAAGAGGCGTGATGTCCGGAAACAGTCGCTTAATCCGGTTAATAACTGTTGATGGCATTAGTGCGTCACCATTTTCCGTTGCTAACGGATAGGAAATCACGAGACGCTCGCTCGGTGCCGCGAATGCTTTGTAGATCATATACTCTTCTTGTAGCAGTTGATCCCGGCTCGTCTCTTCGATATTAAATTCATAAGTCTCCAGCACCGCACGATCATCATCATTTAAGATGTGATCTTCCGTGGGTGTCATCGGCAACAAGCCTTCATTGGCGCCGACAATAAATACGGCCTTGGCGCCGGACATACGCGTTCGATCCATGCTACCGACCAACACTTGATCAAGCGCCGGGGGCACAAGCGCAAACGTTAACGAATCAAGCCCGGTATCTAAAACATTGATGAACACCTCCAACGACAAAGCATCATCCGAACCCGTTTCAACCAGCTGATCCAAGCAATCAAGCACCGTCCGCCAAACTTGATCATGTTCCCGTGCTTCATCCAATCGGCCCGCTTCCTCCGCGCGGTTTCGTAAGCTTTCAATTTTCTCCGGAATATTCATCGTTTCTAAAAATTGATAGAGTACCGTACATTTATCGATCACTGTCTTCGCCTTAGACAAGTCTTTTTCCAATTGCATCAGCGGCCGGCGAACTATTTCGCGCCATTGGTTGAGCTTATATTGATGTTGTTTCTCCTCTTTCGATTGCGGGATGTCCTCCTCCCTGAGCCCACGGTATTCCCGGTAGATCCATGGTTCCGAGCTCCGCCACTGGGAACCGTGGACGCCGAAGCCGATCACGTAGTTTTCTAACTGATCCATTTTCTCTCGTTCTACAGACCAATCAGCATCGGTTGAAAATAACAAATCGGTCTTCACACAACGAAAAACTGCTTCATACCGCCAATTTTGCTGAATGACATCCAAAGCCGAGCGGATAAATTCAATCAGCGGATGGTGGTGCATCGGCCGCTTTTGGTCAAGAAACACCGGAATCTCGTAATCTTGGAAGATGGAATCAACTAGATCATAATAGAGAGTTAAATCACGGGTTAAAACCGTGATATCACGATAGCAGTAACTCTCCTCGCGAACGAGTTTTAAAATCTCCCGTGCCGTTTGCTCAACTTCCTCACGGCGGTTAACCGTCTCCGTCATCCGAATCGCAGGCCCAGCTGCTGCTTCAGGCGCCGGTCGTTTTTCATAGTTTTGTTCAAGGTGGGCTAACGCCTGCTGGCGGAATCGCCGTGGATCGGTAAACATTTCAGGTTCTCGGGCGGTCACACCGGAGGCCACTGCCAATTGTTGCAGTTGCTGATAAGTTTGAACCGGCTTTTGGAACAGGGACATTTCCCCAGCACCTGAATGAAGCCCGTGTGTATCCATTGTCAAGGTAACCGCAACATCGGAGGCGGTTTCGAGTAAGGCTTGGACGACTTCTTGTTCCTGTGGAATCAACTGATCAAACCCGTCCATCCATACGTCAACGTCTTTGAGCCACTGGGATTTTGGCAGTTGCCTAGCTAGTAAATTTAAGTAGTCTTCCGAATCAACATATTTATCTAGCAACGCCTGCTCGAAGTCTGTATAAATCAGTTGTAAGTCATGCAGTTTATCCTTCGTCAGCACTTCATCTTGCCGCTCCATTGTTTCTAATTGTTTATATTGCTGGAAAACATCGTCCGCTGATAAACAATACCGTTTAAACTCAGCAATCGATTGGCGCAGGATATCGTAAAAACCTTTCTGTTCACCAGCACGCTGAAAAATGCGCAGCTCGTCACTTCGTTTTTCGACGAGTCGCCTTAGCAGCATCGATAGGCCTACCTGTGACAGGTGCTGACGCGTCGCTCCACCAGTTTCCTGCAGCACTCTAAGGGCAAGCCGGGAAAAGCTCAATACGTGGAGGCGCGTTGTGCCACCGAGACCTGCCGCTGTCGCAATATCATATTCTGTGGCAAACGTCATTTGATCGGGCACAATCAGAATCAGCGGCTTACCCTGCGGCCGCTGTTTCAGTTCCGCAATGATCTCCTTATGTACCTGTTGTGTTTTCCCTGTGCCCGACCGTCCAATCAACAGACGTAATGCCATAACCGATCACTCCAAATCTAATAATCCAATGTTTATTATCTCATGATTCACCTTAATTGAATAGCCGAAGGGGTCAGTTACTTGATGCAAATGGCGTTAAAATTAACCAGATGAAATACATGCTCTCAATGGGACAAGTACGGGACACCCATAGGACAGCGTGTCCTCTATGGGACAAGTATGTTCCAAGATCCGTGCTTTGCGGGACAGAATCTTTTCAATACGGGACTCTTTTATTTCAGTACGGGACACCCATGGGACAGCGCAACCTCTATGGGACAAGTACATTCCAAGATCCTTGACTTTCGGGACAGAATCTTTTCAATACGGGACTCTTTTATTTCAGTACGGGACACCCATGGGACAGCGCAACCTCTATGGGACAAGTACGTTCCAAGATCCTTGACTTTCGGGACAGAATCTTTTCAATACGGGACTCTTTTATTTCAGTACGGGACACCCATGGGACAGCGCAACCTCTATGGGACAAGTACGTTCCAAGATCCTTGACTTTCGGGACAGAATCTTTTCAATACGGGACTCTTTTATTTCAGTACGAGACACCCATGGGACAGCGCAACCTCTATGGGACAAGTACGTTCCAAGATCCTTGACTTTCGGGACAGAATCTTTTCAATACGGGACTCTTTTATTTCAGTACGGGACACCCATGGGACAGCGCGACCTCTATGGGACAAGTACGTTCCAAGATCCTTGACTTTCGGGACAGAATCTTTTCAATACGGGACTCTTTTATTTCAGTACGGGACACCCATGGGACAGCGCGTCCTCTATGGGACAAGCGCAACCTCTATGGGACAGCGCGTCCTCAAGTGAAAAGGCTGCCCTAAACAGAGCAGCCTTTGACACTTTCTATGATTCACCTGTTTCAATGGGGTTATTGTCATAACTGATCCAATCGCTCCAACTGCCCGGATACAGTTTGACGTTTTGAATGCCGGCTTCCTGCATCGCCAAAATATTTGGGCAGGCGCTCACACCGGATCCACAATAGACAATGACTTCTTCATCATGTAAGTTAGAAAATCGCCGCTCTAATTCATCGCGAGACTTCCACCGGCCACCTTCCAAATTTTGTTTCCAAAACCGGTTTTGCGCACCTGGGATGTGACCCGCTTTGCCGTCCATAGGTTCACTCTCACCGTTAAATCGTTCCGGGGCACGAGCATCGACCACAATCCGTTCCGACGAACCAAGCGACGCACGAACATCATCAACATCGACAACCCAATTTGCTTGCACCACCGGTTCGAACGACACGGGACCATATTCCGGAATCACATCTGTGACAGGCAAACCGCGTGCCTTCCACATAGAAAAATTGCCATCCATCACATAAACACGCTCGTGACCTAGGTATGACAAGAGCCACCAGAAACGTGACGCGACCATGCCATCTTGTTCATCATAAGCGACGACAGTGGTGTGACGGCCGATACCATAACGCCCTAGTATCTCAGCCAACTGCGACACATCTGGTAAGGGATGCCGCCCGCCGTGATGACTAGCGGGGGCTGACAAATCCTGATCCAGATCAAAATAAAGACTGCCAGGAATGTGTTCAGCTGCATACTGCCGCCGTCCTTCATCACCATCCGATAAATTAAAACGACAATCCGCTAAAACAAGATCATCATTTGCCAAATGTTCATTGACCCAATCCATATTCACGATGCTACTCATCAACATCCCCCCTCAACTCATACTTTCGTCATTCAATGCTCAAATCCTCGTTTTTGGGAAGTAAATATTGAAATAGCTGCTCCCTAAGCTCAACAAAATGGTCATCACTCATGACCTGACGCTGTCTCGGCCTCGTCAGATCGACAGTCACGGCCTTCTCTATGGTTCCTGGCCGCTCACTTAGAACGAACACCCGGTCTGACAAGTACAGCGCTTCATCAATATCATGCGTCACAAATAACACCGTTTTCTGATGACGACGCCAAATGTTTAATAGCCATTCATGCATTTTCGCACGGGTGATCGCGTCCAAACTTCCAAAAGGTTCATCAAGCAGCAGAATATCACGATCGAACATATACGTTCTTAACAAATTGACGCGTTGCCGCATACCGCCGGAAATTTGTGGTGGTCGGTGATCACCGAAACCCTCCAACCCAAATTCAGGAAGCTTCTCCTTAACCCGCCGGCGTGCCTCCTTTTTATTCGCACCCAGAATTTCTTGAGGCAGCACCGCATTATCAATCACGGATCGCCATGGCATCAGTGTATCTTCTTGCGGCATGTAAGCGAAAGGATGGCGATCGCTTTCCACCGGGACCTGGTTATAGTGAATATCACCCGCGTCTGCTGACAAGATACCCGTCAATAGATTGAAGATTGTACTTTTGCCGCTTCCGCTTGGCCCGATAATGCTGACAAATTCGCCTTCCTCCACCTGAAAACTGATATCAGACAGAACAGGAAGGCCAGCGAAGGACTTGTTAAGGTGCTCAACCTCTAGCATGGCATTAATCCACTCCCGGTAAAAATTCGTTCGTAAACGCTTTGTCTATATCAACATCTTTTTTAATAAGATTATACTTTTTCATAAAATCGGTATAACGCGTCCAGACTTCTTCATCTTGCAGACCCCATTTTTTGGCGTCGGCTTGGTAGTGGTCACTTAACCACTTTTGACTGGCATGAACTAACTTTTTATTTAATTCCGGCGCGTACTCCAGCAAGATATCCGCAGCCTCATCAGGATGTTGAATCGCGTATTGATACCCTTTACTTGTCGCGGCCATGAATTTTTCCGTCAAATCTTTTTGTTCATTCACATGGTGCTCATTGGTTGTGATCACTGGTGTATAATAGTCCAGCGCAGGATGTAAATCTTTCAACCAAATTAAGTTCAAATCCGTTCCCTTTAACTTCGCTTGCACACCATCCCAACCATAATAAATCCATTCAAAATCGGCGAGTTTGCCGATCGATTTGAAGAAATTCGTTTTACCTAGCGTTGCGAATTTAACCTTGGAAGGATCAGCATTGTGACGTTTCATGACAGCTTTAATTGTAGCCTTCTCGCTCGGAGCCCCCCAACCGCCGTAAGTCTGACCTTCAAAATCTTTGACTTCAGTAATGCCTGCCTGTTTCTTAGAAGCGAAGGCTGACGTGTTATGTTGAATCACAGCTCCTATAGACACGAGCGGGATATCTTGGGCCCGGGCTTGTGTCACGCCTTCTTGGGCGCCAATACCAAAGTCAGCTTCACCCGAAGCGACCAACTGATCGGTTGAACTCCCTTGACCAGGCTGCTTAATGTTGACCTTTAGCCCTTCGTCTTTATAAAATCCTTTTTTCTTAGCGACATAGAGTCCTGTGTGATTGGTGTTCGGTGACCAGTCCAACATCATTGAAACTTTTTGCCGCTTTTGTTCACTGTCAGCACCATCACCTTGATCAGAACACGATGCAAGCACCCCTAAACTGGCGATAACCAATAATAGTTTTCGAATCATAATGAATGGAACCCCTCTAACTTAAGACTTATACTGCCAATGCATGACGAACCGTGCGAGACACTCAACAATCATATAAATCAGCAAGCTCAAACCGATGATCACAACAATCGTCGCAAAGACCCGGCCATACAAATAAGATTGCGTTGATAAACTCAGTAATATGCCTAATCCGCGACTGCCGCCGAATAATTCACCGATGACCGCCGACATCACGCTATATGTCGCGGCCATGCGTAAGCCCGTAAACAATGATGGCAACGCCGCCGGCCACTTAACGAAGCGGAAAATTTGCCATTTCGTCGCATTCATCGCCCGCATGAACGTAATGTATTCGCGCTCAACAGACTGCAAGCCGCCAGCCAGACTCACTGTAATCGGAAAAAAACACACGAGCGCAACAATGAGAATGCGTGGCAACGGTCCTAGGCCAAACAGCAATAAAAAAATGGGAGCCAACGCAAAATAAGGAATCGTTTGTGAAATCACGAGCAACGGATAAATCGCCCGGCGCAATACACTGGAAAAATCAATCGCCACAGCGACAATGATGCCAGCTATAACCGCTATAACGAGCCCGAACACCGTTTCATACAATGTCACCGTGGTATGTTTCATAAGTAAATCCCAGCTGTTAACTAAGGCGGACAGGACATCAGACGGCGGTGGCAAAATATAATCTTCCGTCAACATAAACCGAGCAGTCAGTTCCCAGATCCCAATCAATAACACAATCAGTAATAAGGGCGGATAGACTTGGTGCCACCAAGAAACGCGCGTTTTATGCCCGGTATTGATGGGTTTTTTCATCCATAGTAACTCCCTCTGGACGGTAATGAATTTTGATATTCGTGATCACTTCCGATGCCCCGGCATCCAACACTTTTTGCTGCGCTTGTTTCGCAATCTCGATCAATTCGTCTAACTCACCCTCCATCACGGTTTCCATCGGGCCGACTTCATATTTCACACCAGATGCTTGAATGACCGCAATCGCTTGATCGACAATATTATAGACATCATCTGTATTGACTTTAGGTATCACTTGCAGGGCTAAATTCGCTTGACCCATTATGTCATCTCCTTAATAAAGTTCTAGATTAAATTAAAGGCTTTTTCGCTGATTGGTACGGCAGGCGACGACTCCTGCGGGAATAGCATGAGTCTTGAGACCCCGCAGCGCAATCAAGGATGATCAGCGCATGTAAGGAGGTTCAGCTTAAATAAAGAGGTTCAGCTAAAAACGTCACGTCCTGTGACATCGCTGAACTGACCCGCGTCCTGCGGGCCTACGTCCTGTGACATCGCTGACCCTACCCACATCAATCCACCCCAAAAAGCCAAAAATCGCTTTTCAGGGACCCCGGGTGTGGGCATGAGGCTCAAGCCATGCCCGCGGAAAGCACCCGCCTAGCGTGAAAATCAACAGGCTAAGCACACTTACAAATGCTTGGATTTTCTGCTTTCGTTTTAATTATGAAATTGATTCAAACAGCAAAATAAAAAAATGCCGCCCGATCAAAGGCAGCACGTTATCCATCCGTTAAACACTTCGGATTGCGTTCCTTCGCTGGCATTACCCAGATCAGGTTCACGGGTCGATGCAACAACATCCTCTCAGCCAAAATTGGCTCCCCGATTCACTCATGTAATTGTTAATTTTAATGTAACAATAGTCGTTCGAATTGTAAACTCATATGTTCATATATAAAAGCTGGAGGGCCGTCGAGGTTCGGAACACTTAATCTTAGGATGTTCCTCAGCGCCGTTTACTCAAGATGCCTTTACTAGAGCCCCCTGATAGACTATAGGCATTCGCATTAAGCCGGTCTTTCACTTCATCCCAAATCGCTGCGCCGCGCAAACTCTTTTCCACGACTTGATCCAAGATCTTTTTATCCTTAATACCATGGATCTTAGGTCCGTAAGCCATATTATCATAGATCGATTTTGGAAAAGGATTCGGATGTTGGAACAAGGATTGAAATCTAAAAAATCCCGGCGCCATCACTGACGCCAGGATCAAAATCTATTATTCGTCCCAAACTTTAACTTCTTTCATCGTATCGCCGTTCTCCATTTTCAAAACCGTATCCATGCCTTCGAGTACTTGTCCAAATACTGTATGTACACCGTCTAAATGCGGCTGCGGATCATGCGCAATGAAAAATTGGCAGCTTCCGGTATCTTTTCCGGCGTGAGCCATAGACAGCGCGCCTTGGTGGTGTTTACGCGGATTGCCTTCCGTTTCACACTTAATCGTATAACCAGCATTGCCCGTTCCGTTACCTTTTGGACAACCTCCTTGAGAAACAAAACCTGGGATGACGCGATGAAACGTTAACCCATTGTAAAAATCGTCATTAGCCAATTTCTCAAAGTTTTCAACCGTTTTTGGTGCATCGTCCGGATAAAACTCAATCAATATATTGTCACCATTTTCCATGGTGATTTGTCCTTTTTTCATTTTCGGAAGTCCTCCTTGATTGATGGTTCATGCAGCGCCTTTTATTTTACTATAGAATCTGATCGGGGGCAAAAAGAAAGGGAGTAAAGGATGTTTTATAGCTTGACCTTCTTCTTGGTGTTTACAGTAACATTCAGAGGGGTGATAGCCTAGCTGCTATGGCTTCTAGTATGATGGTTTTCCTTGAAACGGAGAGACGTGTTCTACCATCCAAGCAAAGAACCATTAAGGTTTCAGCGAAAATCTAATGCATAGAGGCTATACATAGAAGGGAAAAGAATAGCACAAGATGTAGAGGGAACTTTAGGCGTGATAAGTTTCGGTCAAAAGTAGCTCATCAAAGGTACTTTGGGGCAAACATTCTAGCTCATCATATTTTATGCGGACCAGAACGACATGAGTACAGCCCATGAACATTATTCTTTCTAAACGAAGACATATGAGGATATCTTAACCGTCAACATGTAGACATACTGGCTTAGTAGTAGCAGTTCAGATTTACCCTATGGCTCTTCCATTACCAGGATCGAAAGGAGCGTATAAAGATGCGTGTTGTTGTTGATTTGAATAGCTGCCAAGGCTACGCTCAATGCTGCTTTTTGGCTCCTGAGACATTCAAGCTTGCAGGCGAAGAAGCGCTTATGTATCATCCGGGCCCTAACAATGAGCACAGCGAAAAAGTGTTGCGTGCCGCAGCGTCCTGCCCTGTTCAGGCTATCTTCGTAGAAGAGACAAACCATCAGAATGACGAACAAAAAGAGAATAAGGAAGTGGGAAAACATCATGACTAGCACATCTAACGTTCAAAATTCCGTAAACGGTCGTATCGTCATTGTAGGAGCCTCGCTGGCAGGATTACGAGCCGCTGAAGCGGTGCGGAAAGAGGGATTTACAGGACAATTGACCGTCATTGGCGATGAGCCACATGAACCGTACGACCGACCACCACTCTCCAAACAAGTGTTGGAGGGTTGGGTTCCTGCTGATCGTACCGCATTACCTCGCCAACGTCATCTTCTTGATGATGTTGAGTGGCAGCTTGGTGTCTCTGCTACCGGATTAGACATGGTAAACAAACGGGTACAGCTTGCCGATGGGAATACCGTTGAATTTGAACGGTTGCTAATAGCGACTGGTGTACGTGCTCGACCATGGCCTAAAGAAGAAGAACGAAATCTAGATGGTGTGTTTGTTCTACGAACCCGTGATGATGCTGAACGACTTCATAAGCGTTTGAGCACTAAGCCTCGTCGTGTGCTTGTGGTCGGCGGTGGATTTATGGGCTGTGAGATCGCTTCAGTTTGCCGTGAGCTTAATCTCTCTGTCACTGTTGCGGAACGGAGTGACACGCCGTTGGTCAGTGCACTTGGTGCGGAGATTGGTGAAGTGGCAGCCCAAATGCAGCGCGATTATGGTGTCGATTTGCGATGTCATACGACGGTCCTTGGGCTAGAAGGGGACTCTGATGGACAATTGCAACGTGCTCATTTGTCCGATGGAAGTACGTTGGATGTTGACGTCGCTGTCATCGCTATGGGATCTATTCGAAATACAGAGTGGCTTGAGCATTCTGGGTTGGCCGCCGGACAATTGGGGGTAACATGTGACGCAAGCTGTCGCGTCTTCGATAGTCATGGCGTTGTCTCTAACGACGTTTTTGTTGCAGGTGATGTATCACGTTTTCCTCATCCACTTTATGACCATCAGCTGATCACGCTTGAGCACTGGGGACATGCTGTGGAGCAGGCTGAGGTTGCGGCTCACAATATGGTATGTACTGGTGCCGAGCAGCGTCCATATAAGGAGGTTCCCTCTTTCTGGTCAATGCAGTTTGGCGTCAATGTCAAATCGGTCGGTCTGCCAACTTTTGCAGATGAAGTTGTCGTCATGCAAGGTTCAACTGAGAGAAGACGATTCGTGGCTGTTTATGGCCACCAAGGGCGCACAGTAGCCGCCGTAAGCTTTGATCAAGGGCGGTGGTTACCATATTACGAGACTCACGTTGCCGCAGCCGCACCATTTCCACCGGCTGCCCCCTCGTATGATATATCTAAGCCCTTGCAATCTGTTCCAACTCGTTTTCCTAAGTCGACAAGTTCACGATCTTGATCGTAGCGTTACAGGGTCTGAACAAATCTGTACTGGGGTGGCTTTGTGAGTAACGCGCCACCCTATATCGCTAAATATATATACTTGGGAGGAAAACCCTATGAAAGAAGAGAGTCTATTTCAACAGGTAAATAACTATGCCAACCGCGCCAATCCGTATCCTCTTTACAAAGAATTACTCAAGACGCCTATCGTACAAGAGGCGGATGGCAGCTATGTGATTAGCAGCCATCGCCTCATAGGCAAATTGTTGTATGATCCAAGGCTAAGTTCAGATCCTCGCAGTCGCCTTTCGGATCAGGAGAAAGCAGCAACGTCCACAGAGGGGGAACCATCATTTCTGATGTTGGATCCACCTGAACATGATCGGAAGCGTCGCTTGGTGACACGTCAGTTCGGTCCTCCTCACACCCCGCAGATGATTGACGACATGAAAAGCGAACTGACGCATATCGTGAATGACCTAATTGATCGAATGCAGGACCGTTCCCGCATTGATATCGTCGATGACTTCGCCTACCCTTTTCCAGTGACGGTCATTTGCCGATTGCTTGGTGTTCCCGAGGAGGACGAACCAAGGTTCCATGTTTGGGCGGACGCAATTGTTGCAAGTTTAGATCCCCTTCCACAGGACGATGACGAACAACCGACAATGGATGAGACTCAAGCTCGCAGGGAGATCGAGCAGTATATGGGGGAACTAATACAGAGTCGTCGTGACCAGCCAGGAGATGATATGCTCTCCCGACTTATCAGTGACGAGAGTGGTGATGGGCATTTGTCCCCTACGGAACTTACATCCACCTCGATATTACTCCTGATAGCCGGTCATGAGACCACGGTGAACTTGATGGCCAATGGCTGGTTGACATTGTCACGGAACCCAGGGGTGTTGGAACGTTTGCGAAACGAACCAGGACTGGTTGTTCCGCTTGTTGAAGAACTCTTACGCTTCGAACCACCTGTGCAATTTTTGGCAAACCGTACCGCTCTCGCTGACATTTCGCTTGACGATGTCACAATTCCAAAAGGTTCCATTGTTAATTTATTGCTCGCTGCTGGAAATCGCGATCCTGAACAGTTTGCTGATCCTGACCAATTCATTCCAGATCGTACGGATAATCGGCATTTTGGATTTGGCAACGGAATTCACTACTGCTTTGGAGCTCCGCTGGCTCGTCTGGAGGTACAGATTGCGTTGGATGCCTTAGCCCGCCGTTTGGTAAACCCTCAACTGGTTCTCGATCCACCACCGTATCGACAGAACGCGCTCTTGCGGGGCCCGCGACATCTCCATGTAGATATTGACGGTATACAGGCATAACATTTCGGACGGTGTTATCATGAATCAGCACCAAATATTAGAATTCTAATATTCAGGAGATGTACAGGCTACGCAGGAATCTCAGCGCTCTTTTCTTCATGATTCAACGCTACTCTTGAACCCGGTTACCGCAAGTGTAAGGCGTTTTCATCAGACCTTGCACGGCTTCCCTGCTTGAGGAGGAAGTTGGCCGACTTCCTTCAGACACGCAGTCATCTACAGCTACTACTGCCTTCACTGTTCGGGACTTTCATCCTATAGCCTGTACCCATGCCAGGCACATCAAAAAATCCCGGCGGCATAACTACGTCGGGATTTTTTGATTGAGGCAAATACAACCTATGCATGGACATTCTGTTCATGAACTTTATTCGACAATGTCCCATGATCCGATTTTCATCTATTAACGTCTGTTTTTCCTTATCATTCGATCCGCAACCCGCCAATAAGAAGAGTACCATAACAAAACAAACCGATGTTCATAATTCTCCCATAATTCCCCTTCCTTTGACTTAGTTAGGAATAATTAGCCTTATTCTATGATGCGACATTTGCACCAAACCATAAGAAAAAACCAATCACCGCAATATTGATAAGGGTTATAGGCAAGGCTATCATAGCTATATTTTTCTTCTCTGTTTGATTAGAAAAAGCCAAGATTGCAAGTATAACGGAGGCTACGGTACCTACAAAAATAAAAATCACTACGACAGATCCAACTTGCTCTGTTATTGCTACGGCAATTGGATCTAAAAGAATCATAGAAAGCGTAACCAGGATACTTAAAATTAAAAAGGTATAACTTCTCCAAGAAAATTTTCTATTGATGACAATTACTCCTTTTAGTTTCTATTAAAATACTAATCCCAGTTAAACAGACGATTTAGCTATTTATATTTAGACAGATATTCGGCTACCTCTTCTGGTACTTTGAAACTAAATGTATTGTTTTTTATATTGAAATCAATATAGGGGGTATCTTTATATGTTGTCATGCCCGCAATTTTATTTAACTCGTTTTTACCTTTGCCTGATTCGCCCAATTTAACAGTATTCTCTTGATACATTTTATATTTTTCCCCCTTAATAGCCTTTGAGGGAACATCTTTCATTTTCCACTTATCAAGTTTAAGAGCTTTAACAAATTTTTTTATCTCTTGGTCATTTGTCATTGTTGTAATTGGTTCAGATCCTTTCGGTGATAAAACTTCAATTTTTTGTGCCTTATCTAAACTGGCGGTCCAGTTCTTATCATCTGACTTATTATCGCCTACCTTACAGCTAACCAAAAGAAATGAAATACTTGTCACAAACAAAAATAGCATAAAGATTTTCTTCATAGACACGTCCTCAATTAATACTTTTGAAACTTTAGCCATTTATTCCAAGCCGCGCTTATATCTTATAAACATTATTCCGGAAAAAACCAGAGTGTAAGTAATAGAAGAAATGAAAAACTCAGATAAATTTCCAGATAATAAGACATAATCCATTACAAAAAACATGACATTCACCAAAACTAAAACAATGACCGTCCATTTTAATAAGCCGATGTTTTGCCTCTTAGCCCAACGCCCTAGCACCAAAGCTAGTAAACCTAAAAATACCACAAAAAACAAACCAAACAAGGATACAATTAGACTCTTTTGCTCCACGACATAACATGTATAAAAGAGGATTACTGATAAAACAGTAAAGACTTAACTACCAACCAACATCCTGATTTTCATAAAAATGTCTCCTTGTCGAACGATGGATCATAACTGCCGGTGATGGTTTGCTCAAGATTCTTAACCAACATATTCTCGTGTTCTTTTATGCCATGCTCCGGAGATACATACTGTTGACCAAACCTTAACCAGATCCCATGTCCTCAATTAACTGAAATGCTGTCGGGGTTGGACCGTTTTCGAGTCGTTGGCGAATAACATTTGCACACGCTTCAGCGTTAAGGACTGACGTATCGACTTCCAAGTCATAGATACCCGGCACATGAACGGACTTCTGCCATCGTTTGACTGGCGTTGGAACCGAACCGTCTTCGGAGTAACCAGTATTCCATGTATCCATCCGCCGTTTCATGATTACCTCAATTGGACAATGAACGCCCACGAACATAACTGGAAGTTCCTTCAGAATTCGTGCACACTTAGGTAAAATCCCCCGAGGTACCGAATACTCGTCATGGTGCCCAACATCCACAACGACGTTTATCCCTAAACGACTGTGTGCAGCAATTGACTCATACATCGTTTGATACATAACCATAACTAAAGGTTCAAGGTCAGGACGCTCACCTCCAGGCCGTAGCCCAATCCCAGGCTGATAACGTTCGGGAATCAGTTTCATATAATGGTCAACTCCTAAATTCAGCCACACACCTTCAAACGTATTCTGGATGACAGTGGCAATGCTGGATTTCCCAGATCGAGGAGTGCCGTTGAGAATCACAATTTGTCCGAATTTATTTAACGATAACATAAAGCATGCTCCTTCAATGCATCCTTCAACATTTATTGAACTTTACTGTCCACCCATTCTATTAGTCACAAAAGGCATTAGTTCTCCTCCCTATTTATACTCTGCTTATTCCATACCAGGACTCGATTTATAATCAATGGATCGTAGTTTTTTTGTTTTAAATGTTGAGCTATGCCTCGCGAATGTTCTTTAAAATTTATTACTTCAACTTTTTCGAGATCAAAGTTAGTAATATACCAACGACAAGTGTCGAAGACGGAATAAGAATAAATAACCCACCAGCTACGAGTGAAGCTATCAGATAGCATAGACTTGCGACTACTATAAACCAGCCAATGACAAAGGCAAAACCTGAAACGATATCAGCAAAAATTTTCATCAACCTATCTCCTCAATATCGTCCAATACTAGACAAACGCGTCCCGTTTGTTTAAGGGTAAAAAAATTACCTGGGTCAACTAACAACTTCTTTGATTTTCTTTACTTTTAAACATATATCGAATCCCTTTACCCGCCAATAGTTCATCTTGATATCTCGGTAATACATGGAAGTGATCATGGAAAATATGTTGTCCGCCAACTTCACCACAATTCCAACCAAGATTATACCCTTTAGGTTTGTAGTTATGATCTAAAAACTTCTTAACCTCTTGAAGAAGTTCATGAGTTGCATGCCATTCCTCAATTGTTAAGTCAAATACAGTTTCTCTATGTTGCTTTGGGACAATGAGCCCTGCACCTTCAAGTAATCCACCATTATTTTGGGCTTGTTCTAATTGAAAAAATAAACAATGGTCATTACTCAAAACGACTTTTTGCTTAGGTTCTAATTCCGGGTTGCAAAAAACACAATCTTTTACCATAAAATCTCCTTTGACCTTTGTAATCAAATGTTATTTACTGAATTTTCATAATTATATTTAAACAATACCATCATTCAATTCAGCAAAGGGCTTGATTGACAAGTAGGTGGATGGCGCCCTTTTTAAGTCAGAGACATATATCTCAATATGGTGAAGCAATCCCTTTGACAAGCAATCGCCCTCCTTTTTCTCAAGAAAAATGAACTGCTGTAAACAATCTATTTTGTTCAACTCCTGGGCTCATTTGTGGATCAATCCTGAATGTATTTGAAAAGATCCTCGTTATTTTTTAATTGGTATGTCTTATGTTGGTGTTTTTCTAACAAAGCCATTGCATTTCTCAAGTTTCCATTATCATATTGATGATTCCACTTGATTAGCTTTATAACCGAATTAAGGGTATCTTTTTTTAAAGAGGGTTTAGATCCTAATCTTCTTAAGAAAAATCTCTTAATTATTCTCCAATCACGTAAGTAGACACTAGGCTTTAGGATAAATATGTAATCTGCTAGTGAGAAGCTATCGTCTAACCAACTATAATATACGCCCTCAATAACCCAGCTTTCATTTTGAATTATTTGCTTTAACTGCTTATCACGTTTGTCAGGTGGGTTTCTAATGCCATATTCCATTGACTCGTTATCCCAGAAAACTTCGTCCAAGTCAAAGTGTTTTAACTTATACAAGTCCATTCCAGAAAATAAAATTATGATAATACTGCAAATTAGTGTGAACAAGTTTTCATGAGTAATTAAAATGATAGAACCCATAAATAAATGGAATATAAGCCATTTACTGCGATTTTTATTGAGCGACCACAGTTTTTCAATGTTAGCTTCGAGCAGGCAAGCGATATGAACCCCTTGTTCAAGGGAGACTCAACTTAGTCATCCTGCCGCCGTCCACAGTATATACCTGTCCTGTGATAAACCCAGCCTCATCGGCTGCGAGAAATGTCACGAGCGCTGCCACTTCTTCGGGTGAACCTGTGCGGCCCACAGGATGGATGCGTGCGATGTCTCGTCGGAAAGCCTCTGCATCAGGCGTGCTTTCGATCATATCAAGGTTTAACTCAGTGTCGATCCAGCCGGGTGCCACCGCATTACAACGGATGCCTTCATGGCCATGGTCCACAGCCACCGAACGGGTCAGCCCATGAAGCCCGGCCTTGGACGCGCAGTAGGCCGCATGCCAGGTGTTGGCAGCAAGCCCCTCCGTCGAGCCGGTATTAACGATACTGCCTTTCGTCTGGCGCAGGTAAGGCAGCGCTGCGCGAATCAGCAGGAAGGGAGCTGTCAGATTCACGCTGAGATTGCGCTGCCAATCCTCAACGCTCATTTCTTCAATCGCAGCTTCCTGCATCATGCCCGCGTTGTTGATCACTACATCGAGCCTGCCTGTCCGAGCGATGACTTCTTTAACGATCCGCTCCGGTGAATGCGGATCGGAGAAATCTGCCTTAATCCAGTCAAATTCCTCATCATCGCCGCGCTGTGCGGTGATAACAGTCGCTCCTTCGTCGCGCAGCCGGCGGGCGATGGCCCGACCAATCCCCGAACGCCCACCTGTCACCAGCGCCACCTTGTTTTCAAAACGCTTCATTTGTTTTGTCATTATAATATACCTCCTTATTCAACAATTTGGCCTTTTTGTGGAACAAACTTAATTGTAATTGCTGAAGTTCCCCATTGCTTTTCTCTTTCAGAAGAATAAATTTTATATGTTCTCTCCACCATCTCTTTAATTGAGCCACCGACATCATCTAAATCTTTTGAAGAGACATCTTCATACATATCTTTAAAAGTGTTATATTCCCTTAAGTTTGTTACTTCTACACCAAGTCAAATTTTCCTTGTTCAATTAAATAGCCCTTTAAATATAGAAAGAGTGCAATATCGTTCTTCAACGGAATGTATCGAGATTAAGACCCTCGACTACTCTTATCATTCTTGTTTATGATTTCGGTTGTTCTAGCAAAAAATTAATCTGAACCATAATCTTGGACAATATCTGTTCCTCTGAGACACGATCATCAAACAGGTACATCATGATTTGGGTGACGAGAACGCTGTACATTAGATCGACTGATGTATCGACTGGATATGAATCAGGTAGGCGGCCGACCCCTTTTTCCCGCTTTAGCATGTCCGCCACTAAGGCGATGAACTGTTTGTCGATATCAAGCATCCTGTTTAAAACATCCCCGCTTTCTGTCTCATTGGATATAACGGCAAATAACTCCCTATAGAATGAACGTGGAAACTGATGAAATACACCCATGGACAGTGAAATGATGCGATGGAGTTTTTCCGAGAGGCTTAATAAATCATTCCGCTGGATCTCTTCTATCTGGTGCGACAAATCAGGCAAATCATTGCGTAGTATCTCTTGAAGCAATTTTGATTTAGATTTGTAATAATTGTACAAGGTGCCAACGCCAACTTCACAGTCGAATGCGATATCGCTCATGGCCGTATTCATGAAGCCTTGAGACATAAACAGGCGTTTGGCCGATCGCAGAATCGCTTCCCGTGTTTTTGCTTTTTTTCTCTCCCTAAGACCACTCATGAGTTGCTCTATCTCCTTTCTGTATTTAGGTCCCTATAAAGTAAGCGGATGTTAGTAAAAATTGGACCAGGTCATAGCTATACTTCTCTGTCGCTATTATCATTCCAACTTAAAGCTATAACTAAGTTTCGGCTGATTAACTGGATGACTTGTCATTTATCTCATCCATGGAAGTCGTTTTGTTTCGATTCGAGATGAAGAACAAAGCTATAATTGCTCCCAGAAGGGCCACCGTTACGCAGCTAAGGAGCGCGGTGTTCACCGCGTCAGCGAATGCCATCTGAATAAGTTGTTGCACTTCGGTGGCGCCGCTAATTTCTGCTGCTGGCTGTCCACTTATTCCCTCATCAAAGAGAGAGGAGGATATCCTGTTTGTAATCCTCGTAGGTAGGTCGTTGCTAGCCATAACTTCTTTCATGTTGGACACGAGCTGGCTTTGCCACACGGCTGAAACCACTGAAACGCCCAACCCGACCCCGAGGAGGAATATCGTATAGGAAACGCGCCAAGCAGCATCAGACTGCTCAGGTAGAATGTCCCTGTCCCGGGCACTAACAGTCGGGTCTTCCTGGGCAACGAATCCAGCTCCAGCAATCGCCAGTGGGGCGAGGAAGAATGCCCACCCAGACTCCGGCGATACATGTGCCAGCCAGAAGGTTCCTCCTGCCACCAGCAAGAATCCGGGTACAATCAGCCATCGTCCGTCGACCCGCTTTGAAAGGGGTTCGGTGATGGGGGTGATCAATATCCCACCGATCATGACTGACATCAATAACAGGCCAGTGACCAGCGCCGAGTGCCCGAGTTGGACCTGTACAAAATGAGAAATCGCGAAATAAATGCCCATACTGGCGAACTCACTGGCCCATCGCAGGACGTTACCCACACCAAAGCGTCTATCTTTGAATAGCCTTAGATCTACTAGGCGCTCCTGAACTCGAAGCTCATTCATGACAAACAAGACTAATAGGGCGACTGATCCGACAAACGAGCCCAGGATAAGTAGTGAATGCCACCCAAATCGCGTGCCCTCTATAATGGCAAAAAATAATAAGAAAAGGCCAGATCCACTAAATATCAGGCCGGGTATATCAATCCTTTTCGGAACTTGAACAGGGCTCGATTTAGGAATCACTCGTAGCCCTACCAAGCCAACCACCACTCCTACTAGTACGTTCAGCCAAAAAATGTATTCCCAGGACAAACCGGTTGTTATGGCCCCACTCAGCGGCGTACCCAACAACGCTCCTAGAACGAAGGCAATACCCTGCACTTTAAAAGCGAAACTCTGTTTCTCGCCTGGGATGTTGGCCTTTATCAGAGCAAAAACAGCTGCCTCCACCATGGCCGCTCCAATCCCTAATACTACCCGGGCACCGATCAAGAACGCCATGGATGAAGTAAGTGCGCATGCGATCGAAGCTACCGTAAAAATCATGACGCCGGATAGGAACAACCGTCGCTTGCCATAGTAGTTGACCAGTGTGGCGCAGGGTAGTAAAAAGACGGCAAAAGCTAGGATGAAGGCTGCTATCACCCATGTGGCTTCGTCAAGTGTGCCAGCCAAGTCTTCCATAATTGTTGGTAGTGGGATGAACATCGAGGCAAAATCCAATACCACTACGAACGAACTCATCGTCAAAATCACCAACATCGCCCATTGCTCTTTCCTTAGGCGAGTCGTATCACCACTGATGTTTCCGTTAGATTCTCTCAATTTCTTGGTTCCTTTCTCCGCTAATGGTATAAAATAAAGCAAGTCATTTTTTTAGGTAAACTGACTCCCAAGAGAAAATAAAAAAATGAATACAATTCATATTTGAATATTATTCATATTATGAATGTACAGTTCATCCCTGTCAACATTGATGAAAGGAAGTGACAAGAAAAACCACTCTTTTCTAGAGTTGTTCTGCGCTTATTTCATATGCCAATTTTAGTCTCGCTAGTTCTTATAGTGATAGGTAAGCTTTTGACGTTCTCGCCAGCTTTCCTCCGACTTCACACCGTACAGGCAAGCTTTTCTGCATACGACGTTAGGGGGAGATTAATCGATCTATGAAAAAAAGATAAAGACTATGGCACTTTTAGTATATTTATAATAGGAATTATATGGGGAGTTACTTCCTTGGTTATGTCATGATTGTTGGGAGTGGATGAGCAATTGTAGGAACATTAACAATAATATCTTCAAACAGTTCCATAGTGAGCCTTGTCACTTTACTTATGGGGGTTTTAAAAAAAGGAAATAGAAACAATCGAAAAATATGTTATATCTTATTGGACTAACCGGGTGCTTTATCTTTAAAGGTATAAGCAATGGCGTGCAACAATTGGTGGGCAATACCTACATGCGATACTGACGCTATTCCTTATAAGAGAAAAGCACCCGTTTGCCGCATAGTCTCAGTCATAAAAGCAATCAACGTTACGTTTAAGTATCAAGAAATTTTAGTATATATGACACAAGTTCGGTAGGTTGATCTTCCTGTACCAGGTGTCCCGCATTTGGTATTGAAACAAATTCTGATGTATTCATTTTATTGTGCAATTTATTTCCTCTTTCAATTGGAATCCAACTGTCTTGTTCACCCCAAATTATGAGTACAGGCTTTTTGATCTCATTGTAGAAAGATTCGATTTCATCGGTGTAACTTTCGTCGGCCTGTGCAATTTGACGATAAAATGCATCTTGACCTGTTGTACCTAGCCAAGGGTTAATGATTCCATTCAATGTTTCTTTATCCATTGATTTATATTTTGCCCCTTGGACATAAGTTGAGACCATTGATTCATGGATGTATTCCGGGATTCCCTGAAAAGCCTTTTCGTATTTGTTAACATGCGTGAAAAAAGAAGATCCCCAAGGCGCAATAGCGACCGGGTCAATAAGTATTATTTTTTCAAATTCCCGTTTCTCCAAAAGATGCGTTCTTAAAACAGTGGTTCCCCCAAAATCATGTCCAACCACAATAGGGTTTTTCAGTTCCCAATAATCAAGAAGCTCTGAGAAAATCTTGTTTTGGACTCCAAGTGAAACATCCTCATCTGGCTTTTCAGACTGTCCATAACCCAATAGATCATAAAAATATACAGTAAACCATTGACTTAGTGCAGGAATTATATTGCGCCAGTTAAATGATGACCATGGAGTTCCATGTATAAGGACAATAGGTGGACCCTCTCCCTTGATATCATAGCTGATCTGTCCGAACGATGATGAAAAGCTTTTTGTTAGTTTAAATTGATCCATACTAATTTTCCTCCAATTATATTTAATTTACAGTTTATTATCCAATAACACATTTTCTTATTCAAATTAATTGAGCCCCGGACATCAGATTCCATCCGAGAACCAATTAATGCAACGGTATAATGTTAGTCGTACGACGATTCAGCAGGCAATTCATCAAAGTGGGAAGCTAGTTCCAGAGAAGCTGTCAAACAGTGTTAATGTTGTTAATGGCCCTTTTATGAACAGGTAACTATTTGTACCTTATCCAAAAATTTTAAACAAGCGCGTCCAATTCCTATATAGAGCTCAATTTTTATATGTCTCTTCGATATCTCAATGAAATGTAGTCTTCCCCTTCAACGTTACTATAGGCTTCTTTTTCATGCATAAAATGAAATCCTTTTGCTTCATAAAAAGGAATACCTTTATCATTTCCTTTTAGCACAGATACCCATTGTTCCCTAGCCCCCTTATTACACTGTATATCTGTTAAGTAGTTTAAAAGTTTAGTGCCTATCCCTTCTCGCCGGCGATTGGGATCCAGATATAAAACATAGACTTCACTTTTATCATCGTCTATTATCCGCCACCAATAGCCCCCACGACGATTCCATTGTCAAGTGCTACGAAATAACCATCCCATCCATCTGCTTCATCTAATTCACGATAGATACGATCGTCATTATAAAATACTTGATTATTTCTTCTTATATTTTCCTGACTTTTGATATGCCCAATTGCGTCCTGCCTTCCTTCTATGCAAACCCTTGAAATACTTTCCACATGTTCTGGCAGTCCTCTTTTAACTTCAATCATGCGTGCGACTCCCCCATTTATCTCTTTGTGAATTTAACTACAGATAAAAATATAGCTTCTCAACAATCCGGCCCTAAAGTGTTACGCATTTCTTAGGTCACGAAAGCTACCGATAACAAAATAAATTTATTAGATGATACTCTTAAGCTACTTTTTCGTGCTCTTCATTTTTATTGCCGAACACCGACTCAAAAAAGGTTAATATTAGTGGAACAATCAGCTTCGCTTCTAGAGAAAGATTAATGCTGCTCATAAATGTATCCACTGTAAAAATAGCGATCCAGTTTGTTGCAAATCCAAAAAGAAATTGGATAACAAACGCTGTTATCTTTCCCGATATTTTTTCAACGGATAAATCAGCTATAGCACCAAAAACTAAATCAACTGGAGGCCCTAGAATAAAGATACCAATTACAAAAATGATGAATGACCAGATTGATTGATACTGAACACCAAGTATTCCAAAAATCCCTGCTATTCCAAGGAAGTAAACCCCCAATATAATTCCTATTATAAATATACTAAAAAGTGCCATTCCGATTATAGTCTTTATCTTTTTTTTCATAGATGGATTAATCTCACCCCTTCCACAAAACGGCCCGATTCTGACATACGATTGTTATAGTGATAGGTAAGCCTTTGAAGTTATCGCTAGCTCCCCACTTCACACCGTACGTGCGACTTTCATCGTATACGGCGTTCCAGAAATTTAATTCATTCACCTTTTTAAAGTTGTTTTTCACCTTTGAGCAAACAATCGATTGCAAATATCCCAATTAAAGCTATTGGGAAGCCAATAAGAAAAAAATAAATGTTTTTATTTAAACCAATTAACTCGGGCAAATAAAGAAAGAGAAACACCCAAACGATTATTATGATTATCCTCAATTAAATTCCCATCCCCTACATACTAAAATACTCTCCTTAAACTTTTAGCACCATTAGAATCTGAAAATTCATACGTTAGTAATGCTCCGACTTATTAAAAAAAGCACCCGTTTGCTTAACTAACATTTTCCTTTTTATTTGTTAGCTTTCTTATCAATTCGATTAGGACAAATAAAGAGATTATAGCCATAAATGGGCCATTAAAATAATCGTGTCCCGAAAAATTTAAAAGCGATACGAAATTGCACAGAACTAACGATATAATCAATGGTATTAATTTCAAACTTTCACCTCTTTTTCATAAATCCAAATAATTATATGGAATGTTAATGTGGTTTAGAGATTATGGTTCACTAATGCCTACTGCAAGTAAAAGAAAATAAGCAAATCCTAACACTGCGCCATTTAATATAATTCCTATTATAATAAACCACAGTTTTTTTGATATGATTGCAAAAATAATTCCAACTACGGAAAGCACCGTAAACACGCTTATAACCAGGGTCAAATTTGCATTAGGTCCTCTTGTTACAAAGCAAAAAATCACATTTATTACCGCTGTTAATAGTGATAAAACTCCTAATAAATCCTTTGCCCTTTTTTTATTCAAAGTTGCATCCCCCATCAAATTAATCATTTTGTTCAAAAAAGCGCACCGATTGAGGAAGGTCGTTATATGTATGTTGACTGTGCTTTATTCCTGAAAAATCCCCTGTCATAAATAAGCAAAGAGCGACCCCCTTTGCTGCAATCACCCTTCGGCTTTTTATTTACGGTATTAACGAACTTGTAATAGCAAACACAATAATGAGGATAGCAGTATAGAACTTTCCGACTTCTTTATTAGCCTTATCCCCTAATAATCTTCTAATAATGTATTCAGTTAGCCTAAAAAGCACAACTAGGATTAAGCAATAAGGAATAAGCCACAGAATATGTCCCCATATAGATTCAAATTCCGGATAATACATAACAATTATTAAGGCGAACATAACTGCCATCGCTAAAAGGCTAGCAAGGTCATTATCTTTTCCGCTACATATCCACTTAAATAACTTTTTTACCGCTCTGATAATACTTCACTCCCTTGAACCCCTTATCGTTACACCAATCCGACTACCATAATATGAAAATAAAACCAGAAAAACATAATAAAAAAAGGCCTTTTCAAGAAAGGCGCTCGTTTCCCGAACAGTCTTTTCTGGTGTTAGCTTGTATTCTGTAATAAGCTTTTTAACTGCCTCTGAATTTATTCTGTGATTCGTTTACCTTCATTCAATCCCCCCTTAAAGCATATCAATAGATTAATTGCCCTTCCAAAAAATTAACCTTTTCCCATCGCTTTCACAATACGTTACCCAGCAAACTGGCCCGATAAAAAGAAACACCTTAGACTCTCCAATTGATCAATGAGTCGACTACCATTTAACGATCATCTTATATGATTTTCCAACCTTTTTTGTCTAACATAGGTCGTTGATTGGTTGACTTTATATTGCCGGATATGGAAAATGGTGCCCCACACCCAAAAAAAGTAGCAACCATAAGGCCTGCTATTATCGAAAACACCGTCGTCCAATGAAGTATTATAACAATGCTAATAATTGGTACAACTAAAGCGAGGATACCCATGACTTTATCTTTTGTTTTTATAGGACCCAATCCTTGATTATAATAATCTTGGTTAGCTTTCATACCCACAAGTACGCGCTCCTTCCGATCCAATTGAAAAAAATCCATATTATAATAATTATATGAAAATTCCTCCATTTTCACAATACGTTTCTCCATAATCTAGATGAATCAAGGAACCTTCAATTTAAGGAAGACTGTCCCTTAAGGACAGCCTCTTATGAGTTATCATTCTTTGATTCGTTTTGGGGCTCTTGATCCCCTTCCTTAGATCCCGTCTCCCCGGTTTTTTCACTATTCTGCTTGTCATCGGTATTGCTTTCATTATCGCCCTGTCTATCGTCATCCCCGCTCTGACTTTGATCATCCGTGTTGTCGTCAGCGTTACTATCCTTATCCTGGCCGTTTTCGCCCTCTGCATGATTTTTGTCTGGGGCTTGTGATGGATCTTGGCTTTCTTGATCGTTCTGCTTTTTCTGGGAATCCTGATTGTTCTCGTCTTTCTTCTGTTGATCCTTGCGCTCATTTTTATTCTGTTGACTTTTCTTATCAGGCTGCTCCCCATCAGGTTGCTTGTTTTGTTCTTTTTCCAGGTTCTGATCGGGTTGTTCTTGCTCTTGGTCATGTTGATGCTTTTGTTGTTTTGACGGTGTCTTTTGCTTTTGATCCGGGCTGTCGTTATCTTGTTGCTCGTCGCCCACGGACCTTGCCGGCTTAGACTTTTGCACGTACAGTGTATTTCCGGAGCCGCCGACTGAATCAGGTCTGTCAAAATCCGGTGTATCCGGGTCAGACATGCCTGTCATCAATTTTTTAAAAATGGCTTTAGCAATATCTTCCGACCCGTCGTAACGAATATAATGAACCTTGTTACCATCCTTGAATTTCGGGTACCCGGTCCAAATCGCGGCCGTGTATTGCGTCGTATATCCGGCAAACCACGAATCAAGCAAGCCGTCGCCAATGTTGTATTGTTCCCTTAGAGCATTCGGGATATTGGTTGATCCCGTCTTACCCGCGACCGGAATGCCAGATAAATGGGCTTTAGCCCCTGTACCGGACGTCATGACGGTTTTGAGCATGTCAGTCATCATGTAAGCCGTATAGTCATGCATGGCACGTACGGAATCATGATGAAATGTCTTGTCGTCCCCATTTTGAAAGATGATTTTCGTCACGCTATAGGGTTTATGATAGATTCCCTCATTGCCAAACGCTGCGTAAGCACCTGCCAGCTGCAGCGGTGTGACACCCGAAGAAAGTCCGCCGATCGCTGCCGCTTCCGGAATGGGTTTTTCAAGATCAATGCCTAGGTGCTTGGCAAACTTAGTTGCCTTCTCTTTTCCAACAGCCTGGAATGTTTTTAAAGCGGGAATGTTCCTTGACCATTCCAACGCCCTGCGCATGGTCATTGATCCCCAATATTCACCGTCCCATTCGTGAATGGGTGTTTCATCACTATAGGCATAGGGTTCATCTACAAGGGTATGATCCGTTGCCCAATGTAAGTATTCAATGGCCGGGCCATAATCAATAATCGGCTTGAACGTGGAACCGGGCGGGCTTTTTTCTTCAGTACCATAGTTGGTATCACCAATCGCAAGAAAGTCTCTTCCGCCGCCAACAGCCCGGATAGCCCCTGTTTGCGTATCGATCAGGGCGACACCAGCTTCAAATGCTTCATCAGGATAATTGACTTGATCCGATTTTAAAAGCTGATCAACGTCTTTCTGTGCATCCATGTCCAAAGTCGTATAAATTTTCAAACCGCCTTGATAAAACTGTTCATCCGAAATGACCTCACGTTCAATCACCAATTCGTGGTAAACACGGTCAACAAATGCTTGATAGGGTTGGTCCTTATCATTGTTATTGTCTTTTTGCTTCTTAACTAATTTCTCAACTGACATCGCTCTAGCTTTTTTGGCTTGTTTCTCTGATATTGCATCGGTTTGGACCATAGCATGTAAAACCTGATTCCTTCGATCAGCGGCTCTCTCGGGATATTGAAAGGGATTGTAGTAACTCGGTGCATTGGGCAAACCTGCAAGTAAAGCCATTTGCGAAACATTGAGTTGGGACAAATCTTTCGTACCAAAATAAGTCTTCGATGCCGTGATGAGCCCATAGGCCCCATTTCCGTAATAAATATTGTTCAAATACACTTGTAGAATTTTGTCTTTGGAATAGCTTTGTTCAAGTTTCATCGCTAGATAAGCTTCTTTGACTTTACGGGGCAACGTTTTTTCTGGGGATAATATCGTTCTTTTCACGACCTGTTGGGTAATCGTACTGCCGCCTTCAGACCCCCATCCATTTTTGACGTTAGCAATCAACGCACCAAAAATACGCCGGATATCGATGCCGCTATGCTGATAAAATCGCCTGTCTTCAATTGAAGTCACGGCTTTTTTCATCGTAGCCGGAACATCTTGTATGTCCACCTTCATCCGGTTATGTTCTTTGAATAATGTCGTGACAAGCTTTCCGTCTTGATCATAAATTTGTGATGAAAAAGGGGTTTCTAGTCTTTCTGAGGTCAGCTCAGGCGCGCTCTGGATGATGGAGAAGATCCATATTGAACCCACTATGATAATCAGCAACACCGCAATGAGACAGTAGAGAATCATTTTTTTTAAAAGGCCCCCGCCTTTTTTCTTCCTGCTTCGAGCTCTTCTAGATCCATTTCGCCGCTCCATACGTGAACGATACTCATCCGCCATCAAACATTCTGCCCTTCATATGATTTCTTGTTATCCAATGAATCATATGCACCGGGTTCAGAAAAGTTTCTAAAAAAAATGTTAGATACTGTGAGCAGCCCGAATACACGTAGAGCGGAAATCAACACCCTCCTCTCAAATAACAACAATGCTGGCGAAAGCAGCCTTAATAAAAGATTGTTGTTTTTTGAAGGTTTTATGAAAGCTACAGCATCAAAAATTGTTGATTGGAGCGGAAGGTGCGAGACTCCTGCGGGACGAGCGGGACAGGTGAGACCCCACAGGCGATTAAGGATGATCAGCTAAATTCGTCACGTCCTGTGACAACGCTGATCCTACCCACATCCTGTGGGCATGAGGAGGCTCACCGCACGCCCCGCGGAAAGCGAGCTCCTGGAGCGAAAATCAACACCCTCCTCTCAAATAGCAACAAAGTTGACGAAAACAGCCTTAATAAAAGATTGTTGTTTTTTGAAGGTTTATGAAAGCTATAGCATCAAAAATTGTTGATTGGAGCGGAAGGTGCGAGACTCCTGCGGGACGAGCGGGACAGGTGAGACCCCACAGGCGATTAAGGATGATCAGCTAAATTCGTCACGTCCTGTGACAACGCTGATCCTACCCACATCCTGTGGGCATGAGGAGGCTCACCGCACGCCCCGCGGAAAGCGAGCTCCTGGAGCGGAAATCAACACCCTCCTCTCAAATAGCAACAAAGTTGACGAAAACAGCCTTAATAAAAGATTGTTGTTTTTTGAAGGTTTATGAAAGCTATAGCATCAAAAATTGTTGATTGGAGCGGAAGGTGCGAGACTCCTGCGGGACGAGCGGGACAGGTGAGACCCCACAGGTGCAGAGCACCGAGGAGGCTCACCACACGCCCCGCGGAAAGCGAGCTCCTGGAGCGGAAATCAACACCCTCCTCTCAAATAGCAACAAAGTTGACGAAAACAGCCTTATAGAAAAATACCCACCGATAATTGGATATAAGCTTGAGTCAGCAAATAGAAGGCGAATGCATACATTAAATTAAATTTGAAACCATTTTTAAAAACACTTAAACCATTGGTTCCGCTCAAAAGAATGACGGGCATAATAAACGGTGACAAGAGAATCGAGATCACACTGCCACTGGTTAAGGCCATCACAATCAATTCAGGCGGATAAGGAATTGTGACACCTTGCAGAACTCCTCCTACTAGCACCATCACCGTTAAAGGACCTAATCCGACAAGACCAAGGAATATAAGGACAAACGGCAGCAGCCATAACACATTTAAAAAAGGAACCCCATCAGCAACATAGAAAATACCATCTATCAGCATCTGACCCATACCGGAATGATTTAGACTGTTAATCAGTAATCCAGCAGACAACAATAACAAAAATTGCTGCGATTTTTCCTGTGCCTCATCCGTACAATAATACTGGATTCTTTTGATTAAACGGGGAACACTTTTTTTAGCAATATAATAGAATAACGTCCAAAAGACGATGACCAAAGGGATAATGGTTAATAATCGCGTCCCCCAAATGCCATGAATAAAAAAAATCGTGCCAAACAAAGAGACAAATAAAATCACAAATTCTAACACTTGCCGTCTCCCGTTTTTCCCCTGTCCTGTGTACCGTTCCATTTCTCCGATAACATTCTGCAGTTCTTTGGTAATATCAATGCCATACCGATTTTCCTTAAGATAAGACATGGATACCGCTAAAACCATCGCACATAAGGAAAGCAAAAATCCCTGCAGGATGGACAACCATAGGGAAGCCTTCAAACTTTCGACAGCATACACAAAGCTGGGAATGCTGACAACCCATAGCGTACTCAAAGCAAAAGCCCGTAATAAAGCGGTGCCTTTAAAATAGTCCCATGCCTCCCCCTTTTTTTCTTTCAAAAAGGCTTCGGCAAACTGATAACTAACAGGTAAAGCACCGAACAGAAGAAAATAAGCAATCAACTGCGTCATCAACATCATGCCAAAATAAAATCGACGGCTTGTGCGGAGTAAATGTCGCGCCAAATACATGATCTTTTCGATATAAGGTTCTTCCCTTAGTACCCAACCGATCATCGGAACGATAAATAAAAGGCCTATTAAACTGCGCATTTGCAGAAGGCCGTTTGTTGTCTCGTGAATCATCGGACTGCCGCTTACAATTTCAATAACAAGCGACGCGATGATTAAAAAAGACGGCACCAAGAGTTGTACCCGTCTCAAATACATAAAACTAAAGACGATGGAAAGGAAACCAAATACAGAAAGAACCACTTCCATCGACTCAGAATGATAGAAATATAATAAAAAGTGCAGTATCGTGTAACAACCTATTGAAACGGTAAAACCTCGAGCTCCCCATATTCTCAATGCGCTACGCCTCTCCCCAGCACCTTTCTATGCCAATGACTTTCTTATTGGTGCTGACTGTAAACATTATACCTTGAAGACAGGCATAGTGTATAGAATCCCCAGTTGCAAAAAGTACGAAAAGGAGGGAGGCACAGTTTTCTTTTCCAAGCTAGCTGAGTCCGTACCCACAGCAAGCGAAGGATTTTGACGAAGCAATCACACGAATAACGATTAAAAAAAATCATCCGAACGGTTTAATAAAAAAGTTCGGATGATTCTGTGACGAATATACTTTTGTCCCAGTCTCTCTCGCTTATCTTGGCTGTTCCATATAGGAACTTAACATCCAAATATGCTGTTCGAATCGGCCTTGAAGCTCAACCAACATATCGTGGGTCGGCTCATCGTTGGCTTGATCCGTGAGTTTGTAACCTTCTTCACGGATTTCACGAACCATCTGATCGTAATCCTCATGCAATTGCTGGATGACTTCTTCCTCTTCATCATCCGCATTCGCCTCTACCAATGTCGCCTGTTCCAAATACTTTGACATAACAGCCAGCGGCTTTCCACCAACAGCTAGAATCCGTTCAGCCATGTTATCAATGTCTTGGGCCATTTCCTTATAAAGTTCCTCGAAAAACTTATGTAGCACAAAGAAATGCTGCCCTTGTATAAACCAGTGATAGCGATGCAATTTGACATACATAACATTAAAATTAGAGAGCTCTTGATTCATAAAATTAATCAAATGTTTATTATCATCCGACATAGCCTCTCAACCTTTCTATAAAGTGTCACAACTAGTTTGCATCACTACGGTCCGTTTTATGTGAGAGACACCCGTCAGCTTATATTATAAAAGCCGTCACTCCGTACCCCACCGTTGCAACGCCCGCGGCAATCAGTCCTGGTTTTAACTTAAATCTTGAATAAGACACAGCTTTTAAATCAAGAATCCCTGCCATCGTGTTTGTATCGTCACTCAGCGGCGACGCGAAGGCTCCGAATGCCCCGCTTGCAAACACCGCACCAATCACAACAGGCAGTGAAGCATCGGCCATGGCCGCCATCGAAACGCCTAAAGGCATCAGAATGCCCCAAGTCCCGAACGCTGACCCGATAAAATAAGCGATAAATGAACCTAGAACAAACATAACCGGTGGAACAAGGGCGTCAGGAATCCAGCTGATATGACTGGAGACAAAATCGGCAAATCCTAAATCATTCGCGGCCAAAGACAGTCCCCAGACAACCGATAGTAAAATAACAACTTGCATCAAACCATTGGCGCCGCTAATAAATTCATCCATTAAATCCTGTAACTTAAATTGTTGGAACAAATAAAAGACAAAGGCAAATAATATGCCAGTCACTAACGAAACTAACATCGCATCAAGCACATCCGCTTCAATAAAAGCATTAAAACCACTGAAACCTTTCCTGACACCGTTATAATAAGTGAGCCCAATGGTCAAGAAAATGACTAAAAACAATGGGACAATGAGATTGAACGGTTTAGCTGGCAAATCTTTAGATACCGCGGGATGACAATCTTCATAGCCTTTAGCTTCAGCTTGTTCTTTATTTTCCGGTTCGGCATTCTTCTCCACGTCTTTTTTGGACTTGTGGAAAAAGCTAAGGTAAATGCCGATCAGAATAATGGCCAAAGAAAAGAAATTAAATGGAATGCTACGTAAAAACATTGAGTAACCATCAGCATTAATATTTTCATTTTTTAACGCCATATTAGTGACTGACACCATATAACCAACAAATGCAGTCGAAATCGGTATTAAGGAAACAATTGAGGTACACGTCGTTTCAATCACAAACCCTAATTCTTGTGGCGTCATTTTAATTCTATGTAGCAATGAACGCATAATCGGAGCAACGGTCACAATCCGAAAACTTGGTGCCGCAAATGTCCCCAATGTCGACACCCATGTTAACCCAATGGCACCACGCTTGGTCTCGATTGTATCTGAGGCCCATTTAACAAACCCTTTAATCCCTCCACTATGTTTCATCATTCCGACAAGGCCCGTAAACGCATATAAAAATAAAATCACCTTAATATTATTTTCATCAATTAAGGCGTTGACGACATATTGAACAGCTGCTTTTAAGCCACCAACAGGCTGCGGCTGAACAAGATAACCCCCGACAACAACTCCCACAACCAGTGCTGGTAACACCTTTTTCGTAAATATAGCTAAAGGAATAACAACTAAGAAAGGAACAATTGACAGCCAATCTCCGCTCATGATGATCACCCTTACTCAAGTTCTACTTATAGCCTGTCAAAGACATGGGAAAAATATGCTTACGAAGACATCATTCATCATAATCGCGTACGGAGGCCCCAGATGTTTCAATTGATGAAGAAAATTGTAAGGTTGAGGACATGGACACTGCTCCTGTATGCTTCCATCCTATATATTTGTAGTTCATACATCATCTATTATCTTGAACCGACCAATTTCAAAAATCCCTTTAACGGCTTTTGGTGGGTGATGACTACCGTTACAACGGTTGGTTTTGGTGATTTCTATCCGGTCACGATCCCCGGCAAAATCGTCGGAATTTGTCTTTACCTAACTGGAATCGGCGTCATTGGTATCATCATCGGTAAAATCGTGGATGTCTTTGGATTATTTCGAGTACTAAAGGTGGAAGGTAAATTGGAATATAAAGGTACTGATCATTTTGTCATCGTTGGTTGGTCTGAGAAATCCAAAAAAACAATCAATGAGATTCTTTTTTCTAGTGAAACAGATAACGATATTGTTTTAATTGATACCTTAGATAAAACCCCTATCAAACATGAAAGGGTTCATTTTATACAAGGCGAACCCACCGTTGCTGATATCATGGATAAAGCCAATATTCTTAAAGCAAAATCTGTATCGATTTTTACACCTGATAATCTCGGTCAACAGAGCATAGCCGATGGACAAGCGTTATTGATTGCCTCAGCCGTTGAAAGTTATGGTTATGATCATGGAAGGGATATCTACACCATTGTAGAGGTCACAAATGAAGAGCATGTACCGAACTTTGAACATGTTAAAATCAACGAATTCATTTTATCTAATGAAGCCTTCCCATTTCTCATGGCCAAATCAATGCTACATAAAGGGACGAGCCAACTGTTTATGCAATTATTAAGTAACAAATATGGCGATGATCTTTGGGTGATTGAAAAACAATCTGACTGGACAACTTACGAAGATGCGTTTGAAGCGCTGAAAGACATGGGGGCCTCACTGATTGCGGACGGTTCCGATTTTGGCATTATCCGGAGACTTAAAGATCCCATACCTTCTAAAGCCAAACTTTACATTATATGTAACAAAGAAACCTATAAAAAAATCGAAGCAGGGGCATAAGCCCCCTGCTTCAGTCATTTAGACAGCCTATTCATTAGGCATCCGATCGCGTTTTCTCGTCTTTTTGGATTGACCCTTAGGGGCCTTATTCAAACGGCGCTCAATATATTTGCCGGCCACCCATAGAACAGCTAACACAGCTATGATCACAATAATCCGAACCGGTTGTCTGATAATCTCCTGCCAATCTTCACCAAAGTATGAAACAATACCGACCATAATCGCTTTACCCATCGCAACAGCTAGAATAAACGAGCGGGGATTCATATTGGAAAGGCCTGAGACAACATTAATAATGGAAGACGGCGTAAATGGGATCGATAAAACAATGAATACGGGACCGAATCCGCCTTTTTCAACCCACAAAAGCATATTGTGAATATTCTCACGTTTTTCTAACCAATTGCCTAGCTTTCTCTTGGCCACAGTCCGAAAAAACCAGAAGACGATAATAGATCCGATACAGGACCCTGCCCAAGATAGTAAAAAGCCGAGGAAATATCCATAAGCGGCAGCATTGGCCAACACAAATGCTAATAATGGTAAAATAGGGAAAAAAGCTTCAAGCATCGGCAAAATAATACCTAGAAAGGAACCTAATCCCCGGTATCCTTGAAGCAATCCTTTAATATTTTCTTCAGTTACATATGTCGTAAAAAATTCTTGAATTTCATGTATAAAATCCATGTTGGTCAGGCGGCCCCTTTTTTCACATTGAGAAGCATCTTTTTAGTTCAATTATACCATACAACTAACCACTTTTACCTATCGAGTTTTTATATCTGCATAACTTATTCTATGCTGAGGTAAAGGACGTCCATTCTTAAATTCTGCAAATGAACCCTTAATCCTCCCATTAAACGAAACAGGCCACCTAAAAGTTGCAAAATCAAAACGTATGAACGATGACCATGTATGTTAAAATAGCGATGAACCGATGGGAGGTTTTAAAATGACAGAATACCGGTTTCATTTAAAGGGTGAATACGAAGGCGGACGCGATGGCGCCGGCACGATTGATGTCCATGGATTAAAAACAAAAGTGTCCTTCGATTCACAGATGGGTGGACAAGGCGTCGGCACCAACCCTGATGAAATGTTAGTTGGCTCCGTGGCTACGTGCTACATGATGACCCTGGCTGCTAGATTAACAAATCGCAATATTAACTATGTCAAAACAGATATTGAATCCGAAGGCATCGTGGTCAAAGATGACGGATTACGGTTTGAACAGATCACCCATTACCCGACCATTACTCTCGATAAAAGCACCTCTTCGGAAACCATTAAAGACGTCACCGATCTCGCTTATGAGGCGGAAAGCCACTGCATGATTGGCAATGCGCTTAGAGGCAACGTTGACATCACGGTCCATCCTCAGGTCGTCACAGAGAAAATTTAGAGCCCAAAAAATGCTCGGGCTCTATTTTACTTTTCCCTTAACTCCGCCCCAAATAACCTTAGGTGCCGACTGCAAACGCCTTATCAATTCCTTCGTTTGTTGAACGGTTGCCTGCGTCTGTTCCTGCTTTTGCTTAATATCGTCATTAAGCTTGTCTAAACGGTGCATGAACTGTTTTTGTTCCTTATTCATGTTCTCGACGCTTTCCCGCATGGATTCAGCGGTTTTTGATAACCGCATGACGATATCCAACGTTCGTCGAACCGTTTGATAAATGAAGAAAGCAGCTACAATCAATACAATCGCCGCACCAATTAAACTTATGTAAACAATCGCCATATCATCTCTCCTTTGCTGTAACTTTTCCACTCTATTTAAATTGTGCCATCATCCTTGTGTTTATTACTTAGAACCCTATAAATTGATTCTTAACGTACTTCCTATTGTCTGTCAAGAAGAATCATCGCCTATAACTAAATAACTTCGACTTTTGGGCTAAACAAGAGATCACTTGAAACATTAATCGAACATACAGGTCTAAAGACCCAGGTGACTTACGAACGAAATCCCAGCAAAACACTTGCCTATACTGTTTAGAATGTTTAAAATTTTTGTAAACATATGGGAGCCTCTTCGGCTCTCTTGACACCTACAGTTTTCATTTTGCAGTTAAGAAAATCAACGTAGTGAAATGACGCTATATAAGGAGGTGGTTTAATGACAATTGGAAATGAACTCAGAAAGCAGCGGAAGGCGTTGGGCCTAACCTTAAAAGAAATTGCGGGTAATGGCATGTCAATTAGTCGACTAAGCAACATCGAAAACGGAAAAACCCCTCTTGATCCCAAGACATGGCATTATTTACAACAAACCTTGAACTTGAGACAAAATTTATATGTCAATGAGCAAAAACGGACAAAACTCAAACACCTGCTTAAGGAGGCTTCAACTTATGAACAGGCCGGTTTGTCCGATCAAGCGATCAAACTTTACCAGGATATTATTGATCAAGCCGAAGAGGCTTTATTATTTGACATCCAAGCTCAGTCCTGTTTCCAGTTAGGGAATTTGCTCATCAACTACCGTGATCTTCAACAGGCTGAGAATCAGTTGACTCAAGCATTAGATATTTTTAAACATAATGATACAGCGGCTTGTGCACCTGTCATCATGAAACTCGGCGTTATCCAGTTCCACAGGAATCATTATGACAAAGCGATTCAGATGTTTCACAACAGCTTGAACACCGTTCCGGAAGAGCGTTCTCATCTTAAAGGATCCATCTATTACAATCTAGCTTCAGCTCACTTCAGACTTAAAGCGTATGACAAAACGGCTTATTTTAGTGAAAAAGCTCTGATTCATTTACCCGATGAAGCGTCAGAGCAAATCATTGGTACGTATATTTTGCAAGGCATTATGTATGCTGAAAACCGCTTCTACCAATCATCTTTGCAAACATTCTATGCCGCAAAGCAGCGTGCGGAAACAATGAATCACCAACACCTGCTCGGAAAAATTCATCACAATATTGCCATGTGTGAATCAGCGCAACTCAATGACAATGGCGCAGAACAACATTTGGCCATCGCTTTAGCGATCAAACAAGCCAAACAGGATACATTAGGTGAACTAAGAACCCTTTTAGCCATGGCAAACACCGCTATCAAACAGCGTGATTATTCGGGGGCACAAGATAAATTGAACGAGGTCACAGCCCGTCTCCCTAACCGTCATGAATCTGAATGGATTGAAACATCTATGCTTCAAAAGGACATTGATCTTTATCACGGCCGAGATATCCTAGCATTGGATCACCTTCATAAGGCGCTGACTTTGGCCAATCGCATGCAGGCTACACATATACAAACAGACATATATGATGCCTTAGCTAGGTATTACCATGATCATGAACAATGGGACGCCTATTATAGGACGCTTCATGATAAGTTTCAAATTAAAAAGGAGGCAGAAGAAGAGAATGACAATATTAACGATCAGCACGCCATCAGTTGTCATTGATAGAAGTCCTGTACTAGCGGCAACACCTTCACCATCCGAACACCCTGGGGACATATGGGACGATATCGGTTGTCTATAAAACAGCAGGGGCTGTTCTCAAGTATAAAATACTTGAAGCACAGCCCCGTTGTTTATTGCTAGTTAACACCTACTTGATTCCATGCATTGGCAACGACCTGATATTCACTGTTATATCCATATAGGTCAGCTGCCGCTTGTAATAGTGCCGCGCGGGCATCACTGAAATCGGAATAGGAAGATAGATAGACTGTCAATGCCCGGTAATAGATTTGCTCAGCTTTATCCCAGCTCATGTTGCTTAATGTATTGTAAGCGGCTTTGTTTGGTATACCACTGTTTGTGTGTACCCCTCCATTATCTTGAGAGGTTTGGACATAATCATCCATATGTTCAGGTTGACCATATTTTGCAGGGTGAGCTAAACTGCGCAATGCATCACCCGATTGATTAGGTGTGTATACATCTTCGCCCATCAAATAGTCATCTCCTTCAATGAAGGTGCCAAATACATCGGAAAATGACTCATTAAGAGCACCTGACTGGTCTTGATAGACAAGCTGAGCTGTTGTATCCGTCACCGCATGCGTTAATTCATGCGCCACAACATCTAAAGCACCTGATAGCGGAATGAATGTCGTCCCATCACCATCGCCGTAGACCATCTGGTTACCGTTCCAAAATGCATTGTTGTAATTTTGACTGTAATGGACCGTAGATGTCAACGTTGAACCGTTACCATCATAGCTATTGCGGTCAAAGTTATTATAATAATAATCATAGACCACGCCGGCATTGTAATGAGCGCTGACGGCAGCCGATTGATCATTTGCATTGAACATTCCATCTTCATCAACCAACCAATACCCCGGAACATTGGTACCATAATCGGCTGTGGTTGTCCGGATGACGCCGCTCATCGGCTTTGTCATATCCCTCAAATAATATTGATTATTGGCATAATACGTATTTAATGATCTTTTTTTGCCGAGTACTCCGTATCCAGAGCCTGTGGTTGCTGCATTTTTAACAGCATTATAGGCGTTAACTATTTTGCCAGACTTAGCGTCAACATAAACCTGCCAGTCTGCACCATAAGGTTTGATAAATTGCAATTCAACATGATAAGCCAAACGGGATGCCCCTTCATGGGGGTAAACGACTAAACGACCTTTTTCAACCGTTTGCTTCATCTTGGACACACTGTTAGCTTGCTTAGAAGCAACTTTCGTTTCACTCTTGTCAACGTCAATGTGCTGCCAAGCTTTTTCTAAGGCGTCACCCTTTGACAACTTGGGTTTGGCCGAACCTTTGAATTGCTTTTTAGCTTGCGGATACACTTTGCCGCTGACAGAAGCAATCGTTCCATCCTTTTTCACATGAACCGTTAATTCTGCTTGGTCAACCTTAACACCTTTAACCGTCTGCAAAAACGTGTAATGTTTCATACCCAGCTCATCCGTTTTAACATCCGATAATATCAAGTCTTGGTTAGGATGGACTTTGTAGAGATCATGATGCTTTTCGAGATAAGCCTTTACATCAGCTGCCTTCAGAACATCATTAGAAGATAGATTACCAGAAATAAACGTTGGGGCCTTCTTATGCTTGTCCCAAGAAATATTAAAGGTCCCGTGTGACTGCTTTTTCATTTGATGTAGCGACTGATCTTCCCCCGTCGCTGCTTGAACAGAGATTGAACCCCCAAATAACATGACCGAAGCTAAGGCAATCGGCGTTACTTTTTTTGATAGATTCCACAAATGGAACACGCTCCCCTATAATAATGTGATGTGCGCACATCCATACACTACTATTTAGAGCTGTCACTACGATATTCCTAGTGTCGAAACAACATAAAAATATTTACAAAAATTTTAACGATAGACCTGGATTTTACAAGAAAGTCAGCGATTCTCATAATGAACACATGAAAAATATCGATAAAATTTGCGCTTCATCCACCCATGAATTTGAGCAATTTTCGACAATGACCGGGGACTATACTAAAATATGATAAAGCATGCTAAGCTGATTAAAGCGGTCACATAAAGGAGGAAACAGTCATGATCAAAAAGATTTTAGCCCTATTAACATTAAGCTTGCTGCTGTTCGCCAATACAAGCTTTGCTCACAGTGAAATTATCTTTACCGATCCTGTCAAAGGCGCAACCCTTAATAAGTCGCTCGAAAATGTCACAATAACATTCAATACTAAAATTGAAAAAATGTCGACTTTCAAGGTCACTGACCAAAATGACAGTTCGCTGCCTGTTGAAAAGAAAAACATCGATGGACACACAGCCACGCTATATTTGAAACAACCTGTGAAAGATGGCAAATACACAGTCGTTTGGAAGTTGGCCAGCCCAGACGGTCATATTAACAATGGTGACTATACGATTACCGTTAATCGTGATGGCAATCCTTCTTCGAACGCCTCGGGAAATGATGAAGCATCGTCTTCGGACGAGGGACAGACTGCTCAAACAGAGGGTACATCCAGCGACACTGGCAATCAAAATCGAATATACATAGCCGTCATTGCCGGTTTAATTGTGATTGCCTTCATCGGCTTGTTTTTCGTCGGACGTAAGAAAAAGAAATAAGAGAGGAGGATGAATCGATTTGACTTATGTTGTTATCGTGACCGAAGCCTTACTCTATGTGTGTTTAGGCATAGTATCAGGGGTCATGTTTCTTTATATCATGCCGAAGGTGAAAACACCTTCTATCGTTATCCGCCAATCCTCACTCGTCTTATGCACAGCCGGTATTTTGATTTTCTCTTTTGCGCCTGTATTAAATACCCTAATCACATTTACTGCTGATTTAGGCTTCTGGACAGCCTTTAAATCAGTTATGTTGACGTTTACCGTTGGGCAAGCATGGTTGTTCACAGCCATCATCGCCTTACTATTAATGGGCTTGATCCATTTTAACGATCTCGCTTCCGACCGATTCTTAGCTACGATTGGTTTTATCTTAGTTATTCTGCTTATCGCCTCATACGCCAAGGCCGGTCATGCGGCTTCTCTGGCTCCTATTAAGGGTTTCTGGTTTCATTATCTTCATTTACTAGCTGTCATGCTTTGGGGAGGCACTGCAGTTGTCGCCGCGTTCCGGTCACAGTCCACACAAAGATGGCTGCCCTTTTTACACTGGTATACACCATTTGCCGTTGGGGCCTTTATCTTATTACTCTTGGCTGGACTGGGGACGATGTTCATTGATATAGCCGACCCCCTTGATGGTTCGATCAAGCAAGGTTTGATTCAATATAAACAAGGGTTGGCATCCAATTATGGACAAGCCCTGCTCATCAAGAACATATTAGTGATACCGTTAGTTATCTTTGCCGCTTTTAACAGTCTGTTTGTCAAACATCAGCTCCGCCATGGAAAATCAATTGATCCATTAAAATGGCTGCGTGCAGAAGCAGTGATAATTGTCGTGATTTTCGCTGTAACTGCCTTTATGGGACAACAAAAACCGCCCCACGAAATGGCCAGCCTGATTGAACTAAACGGACCCAGTCCATTATTTTCGGCACTTTTTCCTAACCCGATTGCGCCTGGCATGACGTTAACCTTCGATTGGACGACGGTTTCTGTGCTGTTTTTGATCTTGGGATTGATTCTTATAAGTTTGACAGCGATAACCTTACTTAAAAAAGCTTCTAAAAATATGGCTTTGTTACTGAGCTTTGCTGCTGCCATCTCTTGGTATTTCACAGTCATGACCAGCATCCACTCATGAAAGAGACATACGACAAAAGTTAGGATGTCCTTTAAGAAAAGAAGGACATCCTGATTATAATGCTTGAAACTCATCGATTTTTTGATGAAGGTATTGTGTTGCTTGATCGAGATAAGAAACAGCTGTACTTGGATCCGATAATCTTAAGTAAGCATTTAACACATGATCCGTCAAAGTTTGGTCACCGGACTCTTGAATGACTTCTAGGACCATCTGGCCTGTTTTATCAGGACTTTGATCCATAAGAAGTGCTGTCTTAAATTCGCTAACGATTTCTGTTAAAATTTGCAATCGTTCTAATTGCTGTTCCACCGATGTTAACCCCCCGCTTGTTTTTAGTATCTGAAACTAATATATCACAGCGGGGGTATCCCTTGCATTCAGTTCATTATTTTATGGAACCGCAAAGCACTTTCGCACCGGAATTTCCCGATGGATTAGTCTTCTGATCATCAGCACCTTCATGAATGACCAATGCAGAACCGTCATCGTCAAGCAAACTGTTTTCAGCACCTTTTTTTAAGGTCACACGGTCGGTTGTAAAGGCAATATTAATTTTACCGTTACTATCAGCAAACACATTCTTCAAATCTCCGGCATGGGGACCTTTAGGATTTTTTAAGCCATGCTCTTTATTATAGGGGTTGAAATGACTACCGGCTGAATCGAATGTCGGCGGCTTACAGACGCCCTTTTCATGAAAATGAATACCATGCACGCCAGGTGTCAATCCTTCCGCATGTAAATGCACTTGAACCCCTTTCTTCGTCTCCTTCAATGTCGCGCGCCCTGCTGTTTGACCTTCTGTATTTTTCAATGTCACCATAATCGGTGTTTTTTCTTTGGCCGCGACATTCCAAGGAGTAAAAATTGTTGATATCATTAACACAAAGGCAAGGACCAAAGTGAACATTAGGGATTTCTTCGGCACTCTCATCATCCTCCAAATATTTAATATGCTTGAGTGCCCTTAGTTTGTGTAGGTAAGCATAAGTTAAAACATTGATATACCTTTTTGGAAAACATTTCAGTCTAGAAAAAGAATGCGTTATAATGAAATTGCGTACAAATCCTTGTACGCTGGGAAATACATAGAGGGAGGACGTGAACTTGAAGTTATTTTATACACCGGCTATTTTCTTTACCTTATCCCTTATTTCTATGATTGTTTTGGGCAGTTACATATCCTCGGGGAATTACGATTCAGGTAGCCCATTTGTATACCTATCCTTGATTTTACTTCTAATCACAGTCGTAATGTCAATTGTGGTTACAAGACGCTATCCCGATCGTGAAACGCTCCCACTAATTATTGGCATCATATCAGGTTTACTCATTTTTATAGGGATTGGTCTTTATGCGTTTATCCTCTTTTATTTAAGCGAAGGATAAACCTATCCAAAAAAGTGATGTCCTCACAGAGGACATCACTTTTTTATACGCTTTTCTGCGACTCTTTCTTCGGTCGAAATAACCATTTCAACAGCGGTGGTACGAGGAACAATATAAAGAAAAGCCGAAACATTTGATAACCCGTCACGACATAGAGATCAGCGTGGACTTCAGCAGCGACAACCGCCATTTGCGACATACCGCCGGGCGCCATCGCCAAGAACGCAGTGACAGGTGACATAGCATGGATATATGCCAAGCCAATACTCGCCACATAAGCAAAGAGAATCAATGCTACACCTGTGATGAGTGCATACAAGGCCGTACGCAGTTTATTCTGCAACTGCTGAGGTTTCATCATAAGAGCTATATAAGCGCCCATTACAAATTGCGCACCATGGATCATCCAATTATCTAATCCAGGGGCGGTGTATCCACTGATATTAAGGGCTGCTACAGCGATTACAGGGCCAAGTAGAAAAGGCGTTGGTATACGTATGAGTTTGGCCAAATAAGTGGCTATGATCATGGCTGCAATAAATACAAAGGTATGCGGCGTCTGAAACAACGATAACGTTGATTCACCTGCGGACGTAGCCGCCGAGTGACCTTCCGCAAATAAAGGTGTGTAAACAACTACAAATGGGACAATGAAAATCACACTCATGAGCCGTGAAATTTGAATGAATGTCACGACCGTTAGATCAATGCCTTTAATTTCTTCTCCAAGCGCAACCATCTGCGACAACCCACCGGGAATACTGCCTGTTAAAATGGAATGATAACTGACGCTTGATAATCTGGAAATAAGGTAAGCAAATCCCGCCGTGAAACCGAGTGTCAAAATGGTCATTAATAACATACTTGGTAACTGCCCCACAACTTGAGTCAGTGTTGCCAATGAAAATGATGTCCCGAGCATGTAACCAATCACCATTAAACCAACATTGCGCAATCCACTCGGCCAAAATAATGGCTGTGATAATTTGATATTCGCAGCTAATACCGCCGCGAGCGGTCCCAGCAACCAAGGTATGGGTAGATGCAGAAAATAAAAAACCACGTATCCAAGGATTGATATGAGTAGCGTGATGAACCAACATTTAAATTTTTCTTTAAGTGTCATGCTGTCACTTCCCGTACAAATAAAAGATGGATGAAGACAATGGATGGTTAAGCCTTTACCATGATATGTCTAGAACAGCCTAATGTAAAAATAACAATGATCCCCAGACATGATCCGGGGATCTGTGTTCATTGACCTATTCTTCGGCACGAACGACTGATTCAAAACCTTCCTTATGTGAACCGTCACAGAATGGCTTGTTGTCAGACCGGCCACAGCGGCAAAGCGAGTACGTTTTTTTCGTTTCAAATTCATTACCTTCAGCATCGACAAGGGTCACATCGCCCGAAACAACAAGCGGACCATTATCCCTTGGCTTAATCGTAGGTTTGTCAGACATATGTACTTAACCTCCGTTTTATCATGGAATCCCTCATATACCACTATTCTAGATATCGCTCTGAACTGTGTCAAGGTAGAGACTTGATAGAATGCCTTGCTGTTTGAATGCATCGTTCACGTAGGAAGCGCAATATTCGTTGGAGGCACACAGTCCCGAAGTTGTCCCGTAATGTAATAAAACTGTCCCGCAACATAATGTTTCCGTCCCGTAAATCTAAGATCTTGGAACGTTCCAGTCCCATAGGGTGGGCGCTGTCCCGAAGTTGTCCCATAATGTAATAAAACTGTCCCGCAACATAATGTTTCTGTCCCGTAAATCTAAGATCTTGGAACGTTCCTGTCCCATAAGGTGGGCGCTGTCCCGTCTTATCTCATTGACAGTGCACTAGCCAAAGTTCTCACAACAAAAAGTTAAATACTTGATTATCCCGCTCTATACAATCTATATTAAAGAAGTTCTCCCTAAAATCATTGAAGGACGATGCCTATGTCTAAAAAATCACCGGTTATCAATCCCTATGTTGTCGTTATTATTGCTGTTTTGTCCATATCAACCAGTGCGATTTTAGTTAGGGTAGCAACAGCACCACCTGGTATCATTGCTTTTTACCGTTTATTATTGACAATCATCATTATGCTGCCCTATGTCTTAAAATATCGTCAGCGATTCAAAGAGCTTCATATGAAAACGGCGGTTTTATGTATCATTGCCGGCATTTTCTTAGGATTTCATTTCATCCTATGGTTTCAGTCTCTGAGCTATACGTCTGTCGCGAGTTCCGTCGTGTTAGTGACCTTGCAACCGTTATTTGCTTTTGCCGGTGCAATCATGATTTTTAAAGAAAACGTTCGTGCAGCTGGTGTGACAGGTGCACTGCTAGCCGTTGCTGGGAGTGTCATTATTACATGGGGAGACTTCACTGTTAGTGGACAAGCATTCTATGGGGATATTCTTGCCCTTACCGCTTGTTTATTGATTACCGTTTATTTGTTGATCGGCCAAGCCGTTAGGACGACATTATCACTGATGACTTACACTTTTATGGTTTACACATCATCGACAGTGACACTATTTTTGTTCAATTTTTTGGCTCAGAACCGGTTTTATCCTTATCCTGGGCTCGATTGGTTGATGTTTTTGTTACTCGCCATCCTCCCCATGCTGCTCGGTCACAGTTTGCTCAATTGGGCTGTCAAATGGGTGGGTGTGACAACCATATCCATGAGTATTCTCGGCGAACCCGTCGGATCGTCCATTTTGGCCTATATCTTTTTTGATGAAATCATCAGATCTCAACAACTGATCGGGAGTCTCATTATTTTAATAGGGATTTCTATTTATTTAAAGTTCGGCACAAGAAAACATGATCATTAGGAAAAAGGTGGGTCACTTCGATTGGCTGCCCCTCGTCGATTTAACCTCTTAAACAAAGATTTGAAGCCCTTTAGCCGAGGATGATTATCCTGATACTTCCATGCCTCACGATTGATCCATTCCAAATGACGTTTATGGCATTGAATGGTGTATTCTAATTCATGGTACTTTTGCAACGTTCATCCCCTCCTCCGTTTCTCGGTCCTATCTTACGAGAAACCCTGAAGAGGCACATCGTTACAGAGAGTGATTTATATATCATACTTAAGGATGATTTTTTGGCTAACGACTGCTTCAGCCTTTGAAGAATATATGCTCCGCACTGAATGTTTCACCTAAAGATAAGACGCCGAATGAAAAATAAGGCATACGGCGTTTGTCAGTGGGCGAACCCGGATTAAACATTAACGTTTTCCTATGATAACGAAGATAAGGAATGTGAGAGTGGCCAAAAATGATGATGTCAGGAGGGTCATCAACAAAAGCTTCATAAGCGCGCCGCTCGGTTGTTCCTTTCTCACCATGTCCGTGCACCAAACCTATTTGGTACCCTTGATGGATCAGTCGTTTTTGATAACCCAAACGCTCAATCATATCGGCCGTATCTACATTTCCGGCAACACCTTCCACAGGGGCATATGACCGCAGCTCATCATAAAGCTCCCTTGTTTGCCAATCACCCGCATGGATGATTAAATCAGCCTCTCGCAAATAAGGAGCTAAAAACTCAGGCAACAATTGTGCCCGCTTAGGCATATGGGTATCTGCCAAAACAATGACGTTCATTATACCGCCTCCAATAAAAAGGACGGCAATTTGCCGTCAGTTAATATTCTAGGAAAAAAATAAATAATGCTAAGATAAACAGTCCAATAACGATAGCTGTTATACCCATCGCATTGGAAAAACTCTTTTGATTTTTGTCTTCCATGGTATCCACACATCCTTTATCATCAACTTATTTATAGGTTGTTCTAAAATGGATGGACCATGCATGACAGCCCCAATGAAAAAATTCAAAAAAACGCTTGCATTTATCTTTAAGCTGATTTATCATAATAAACGAACAAACGTTCTTAACCCATTTAATCAGGAGGTTTTTCAAATGGCAGAGTTTAAATTTGATGTTGTCGATTCTTTTGGTACCTTGTCACAAGCTGAAAATGGTTGGTCAAAGCAACTCACCATTGTGAGCTGGAATGACCGTGAACCTAAGTATGATATTCGCAGCTGGTCGCCCGAACGCAAACGAATGGGACGAGGCGTAACGTTCTCAAAAGATGAATTATCATCTTTAAAAAAGTTACTTAATAACATGCCCGTCTAATCAATCAACTTCTGCAGCTCTCTCCGCAACAATTTGTTTGACGCATTTCTCGGTAGTTCATCCACCATGACCCATTTTTTCGGAATTTTATAAGATGCTAGATGCGATTGACAAAAAGTCGTCAATGCCTGAGACCCCAATCCTTCATGATTGCCTTTTTGAACCACAAACGCTACGGGAACTTGACCCCATCGATTATCTTCCATACCAATGACACCAGCTTCTTCAATATTAGGATGCGCTGTTAACACACTTTCAATTTCAGCAGGATAAATATTTTCACCGCCCGAGATAATCATATCTTTCCGACGATCAAGCACGTACAGAAATCCATCAGTATCCAAATACCCAACATCTCCTGTCTTTAACCAACCATTTTGTAGCGATTGTTTGGTTGCATCAGGTCGATGATAATAGCCAATGGTGACATTGGGACCTTTGACGACAATCTCACCGTGTTCAAACGGCTGGGCTTCACCGCCCTGAGAAGTGATAATTTTCAATTGAGCGGGAAATAGCGGCTTTCCAGCCGATCCGAGTTTCTCCAGCATATATTCAGGAGCCAAAGTGACAATCTGGGAAGCCGTTTCACTCAATCCATAGGTTTGAAAGACAGGAATATCTAGGTCCCGGCATTGTTCAAGTAACGGCTGCGGGGCCGGTCCACCCCCCAGTAACATACAGCGGAACTGATCAGGATAACCCTCGGCATCCAGCTCGTTCACCATACGTGACAGCGTTGCGCTGACAACCGATACAATGGTTACTCCCTTTTGTCTAATCGCATCGTTGACCGCGCCTGGACTAAAGCGCTCATGTAGCAAAACAGGCATCCCATAAATCACACTTCTCATAAGGATGGAAAGGCCGCTCACATGAAACAATGGGACACACGCTAACCATTTATCTTCAGCTACAAGTCCCAAATTCAAGGCGGAACCAACCGCACTCCACCAGTGATTCCCGTGTGTTAAAATGACGCCCTTTGGACGTCCGGTTGTTCCTGAGGTATAGACCATGGTATGGGAATCATCCATGTCAACTTCCCTTACGAGTTCAACATCAGCTTCATCGTAAGCTAATAGGTTATTAAAAGCACAATGCTTAACACCGCTTTGATCTGCGAGGTTATCAGCACGTGTTTCATGTGAAGTATCATGCAATAAAAGAGCGGGAGCACTATCCTTCAATTGCCACGCTTGCTCTTCAGCTGTTAACCGGATATTCAGCGGAACAGCCGTTGCTTTGAGGTATGACAAGGCATGATAGCTTATAACCATATCAACAGAATTCCGCATCAGCAAGGCAACATGGCTCCCTGATTGAACACCTACGGTCCTAAGTTTACGAGCAACCGATCGGGCAATATCGTTCAATTCTCTAAACGTCAGTGATTTCTCATCGGTTTCCAAAGCAATCCGTTCCGGCGTCAAATGGGCCCGTTGATTCAGCCAATGGGGTAATGTCGATCCATTCATCAATTCCTACTCCTTCTTCTTTTAATGTTAGAAAAACCAAGCTTGAGTGCTCAAGCTTGGTTTAGGCTTTTTATACCTTTATGGAAAACGAGGGAATTGGTCGAAATCAGGTTTCCTTTTTTCTTTAAAGGCATCCCGGCCTTCCTTCGCTTCATCCGTTGTATAGTAAAGCAACGTTGCGTCACCGCCCATTTGCTGCATACCAGCTAAACCATCGGTGTCAGCGTTAAAGGACGCTTTCAAGAAGCGAATGGCTGTCGGACTTTTTTCGAGAATCTCATTCGCCCACTGAATCGTCTCGGCTTCTAATTGATCAAGCGGTACAACCGTGTTGACCAAGCCCATGTCCTCAGCTTCTTGGGCACTATATTGACGACATAGATACCAAATCTCCCGGGCCTTTTTATGACCGACAATTCTTGCTAAATAACCGGCACCATAACCTGCATCAAAGCTGCCGACTTTCGGTCCGGTTTGACCAAACACGGCGTTATCAGCCGCAATCGTCAAGTCACTCACAACATGTAACACATGCCCGCCGCCGATAGCATAGCCTGCTACCATACAAATCACAGGTTTCGGCATCGTTCTCATTAGCCGCTGTAGATCCAGTACGTTGAGCCGCGGAACTTGCTCATCATCAACATAGCCCCCGTGGCCACGCTTCGACTGGTCACCGCCGGAACAAAACGCTTTTTCACCAGCACCTGTCAGAATAACGACACCAATACTGGAGTCATCCCGAGCACGGGAAAAGGCATCAATCAATTCCGTGACGGTTTTTGGTGTAAAGGCATTATGCACTCTTGGCCGATTGATCGTAATTTTGGCCTTGCCTTCATATTTTTCATACAAAATTTCATCATATGTACGAACGGTTTGCCATTCAACAGTCATAACTGTTCACCCTTTCTATGAATAACATGATAAAAATCTTCACTTACTATTTTATCAAATGTCATCGATTTTTCCACGTGGACCGCATGTCCAGCCCCCTGAACAACGTTTAAAATCGATGATGAGAGCTGCTGTGCCATGGCCTTAGAAATATCGACAAATTTTTCATCCCATGCACCCACGACAAGGTATACAGGGATCTCTAAGTGACTCAATGGCTCCCATAAGGACGGTTGTTCACCTGTTCCCATACCTTTCAAACTATGAGCCAAACCTTGTGGGTGCTGCTGTAGCCGCGTCTCGCGCAGGTCTTGTTGCTGCTTTTGGTCAAGGTACCTTTGCGTGTGAAACAGCGGAATTGACTCCCAATAGTCAACAAATGTCTCAATGCCAACGTCTAGCAGCCAATCAGCCAAAGTATGGTCACGTTGACGGCGTTCAATACGTTCTTCATCGGTTTTAAGTCCCGGCGAACTGCTTTCTAGTAACAATCCTTTGATTATATGCGGATGATGCAGGGCCATATATAAAGCTAATCGCCCACCCATAGAGTAGCCAAGAATAGAAACGGCGTCTAATTCAAGCTTGGCCATCAGTGCTACCAAAGCCGCCGCTGTGTGCTCCATTGAATAATAGGCGACATCATGCGGTGTTATCGTTGCGCCATGCCCTGGTAAATCAACCGCAATGATTTGATAGGTCGATTGCCATTGTTCGATGAACGGTTCCCATGTCTCTTTCGAACCGGTAAAACCATGTAATAGGAGCAGAGGCTCGCCTTCACCGTGCACTTGAACATCAAAATGAATATCCATTGCCTTAATTATCATCATGATCCCCTAACGGATTCACGAGTGAATCAATGACGTGATTGGTCTGTTGCCACAAGGCTTGATGCATTTTATGATTATCGTCACGGCCGGGCACAATCGCCTCAATCAAATGAAGACCTGAACCTTGCCGGGCTTGCTTTAAAGCCGCCTGCAAATCTTCCTGACCTTTCGCAACAGCATAAGTTCCATTGTATAAACGGGCCACGGACTCGATATCTAGATCGGTTGGTGTCCCAAACAACTCCTCAAAATGCTCGGTCTGACTCGCCTGCGGCAAAAATGAAAAGATACCTCCGCCATTATTATTGATAATGACAATAGTCATATCAAGGCCATGCTGTTTGGCTGCCATTAAACCATTCATATCATGGAAGAATGTCAAATCTCCCAGGATCAAGGTCACCGGCCCACCGGCAGCGTGCACTCCTAAAGCCGTTGAAACAACACCGTCGATCCCATTGGCACCGCGGTTCGCCATAATTTGGACTGACGGATCCGCCTTTGTATAAAAGGTATCGACATCCCTTATTGGCATACTGTTACCGGCAAAAATCACGGATTCGGGCGCGCTATGCTCAAGAACCGATTGCACCACTTGACCTTCAAACCACTTCTCTCCAGTAGTGAATGTGCGAATCGTTTGTCGAACCTTTTTATCAATCGTCAGCCATTGTTCAGTCCAATCTTGCCAGCACACCTCTTCAGGGGGCTTGTCCATAATTTGATTCAGCAGATGGGGCAAATCGGTATAAATCATGTCAGTCACAAAGTGGGTCGGTTCCCGCCATTCCGAACTGTCATCAATGACGAGATACGATACCGGCTGAACACGCTCAAGATACTTAAGCAATGGCTTGGAAACCGGCATCGCCCCAAACCGAATCACACAATCCGTTGGGTACGATTGAATAAATCCTGGATCTCTTAACGTTGCATCATATCCGGATACAACCCAAGGACTGTCAATGCTCCTCAGATTAGAAAGCGGATCAGCCAATATAGGTATGCCCCAGTTCTCTGCCAGTTGCACTAAATCTTCCGGCTGTTGATATTGGTCAGGTCCGGCAATCAATAGCGGCCGCTTCGCTGACTGTAAAGCCGAGATTACAGCCGATGCATCACCCGGCATGCAGCCAGCAAGTTCGGTAGTATCACCCGGTTGCTGGTTCACAGGCTGCAAATATTTTTGCGCAACATCGATATCAGGCATCAACGGCTCTCGAAATGGAAAGTTCACATGTACCGCACCAGCCGGAGCCGCTTGTGACTTTTTAACAGCTCGCATCGCAGTTGACTTCACAAAACGAAGCGTTATCTCACCGTCGTCCGGCAATGGCATGTCTTGATACCATCGAACGTGCTCGCCGTACATTTTAACCTGATCAATCGCTTGCGGTGCTCCGACTTCCCGTAGTTCATGGGGTCTGTCCGCCGTTAAAACAACCAGCGGTACCCGAGAGTAGCGCGCTTCAATCACAGCCGGATAATAATTCGCTGTTGCCGTTCCTGATGAACACAACAAAATAACCGGTTTTTGATAAGCCTTGGCCATTCCAAGAGCAAAAAAACCGGCTGATCTTTCATCAAGATTCATCCATACTTTAATATCAGGATGTTGTTTTAATACGACAGCCAAAGGTGTGGACCGTGAACCCGGACTGACAACAGCATGTCTAAGCCCTGAATCAGCTAATTGCTGGACAAAAGTGGCCGTAAAGGCGGCCAGCGTTTCTGAATGAACAGACATGATATTACACACCTCCCAAAGCTGTTAACATCGGTTTAAATTTAAGACCTGTTTCTTTATATTCACTTTCTGGTTCGGAATCAGCAACAATCCCACAACCTGAGAACAATGTCGCTTGTTTGTCTTTTAATAGTCCTGATCGGATCGCGACGGCAAAATCACCATTGCCAGCGGCATCAAGCCATCCTACTGGTGATCCATACCAACCACGTTCATAGTTTTCAAGTTCTGATATCACAGCCAGTGCCCGATCTCTTGGCGTTCCGCCCAAAGCTGGTGTCGGGTGCAACGACCCAACAAGATTTAAAATTGATCGGTCTTCATTAATCGTTGCCGTAATAGGCGTGTATAAATGTTGAACATGCTTATTTTTATACAAAACAGGCCGGTGAGGTACCTGAACAGATTGACAATCTTTCTCAATGGCACCTTTGATCATATCAACAACAAATTGATGTTCCATGACATTCTTATCATCGTTTAGTAATGCATTGCCCAAACGGTCGTCTTCTTCGTCATCCGTTCCCCTGGCAATGGTTCCGGCTAGACATGTAGTGTCAAGGTCTGAGCCTTGTTTTCTAATCATGCGTTCCGGTGTGGCACCTAGAAAACAATCGCCATCCCTTTCAATCGCAAAAATAAAACAGTCCTTTTGCGTCGCTTCGAGATTTTTAACGACGGCTTCCGCGGTGACCGTCTCATTAAATGTCGCTGTCGCATCTCGAGATAACACAACTTTATCTAGTCCGCCCTCTTCAATTTTATCCGTTGCATGAACAACAGCATGCTTCCATCCTTCAATGTCACTTTCATTCATGTGAATGTCATGAGCGCCGGATTCAATCTCCAGTTCATCATTCAGAAGTTGATTAAGCTCTTCATCCAGTATTTGTTTCTTTGCTTGGACATCATCACTTGGACTGATAGCCACATTAATGGTTAGTGTTGTCGCTTCATACTTCTGAGTTAATAAAAATTGTGGAATGAAAAAAGCGGCTTCTGGAAAGTGACGCCACGTTGTCTGTTCGGCAGAAGCATATTCAGACCAGAAGCTGGATCCCCCTAATAAAACGGGGCCTGTCCCATTAGACACATCCGCTGACGTTTGCTGAGCGTCAGCCAATAAGACTTGATATTGGGAAGCGATCGACTCAAAACGATCATCACCTTTTGCTGTCAATTCAAAGCAGCAGCCGCTTCCGATTATTGTAAGTGCCTCACCTTCAGACCAATACATACGGCGGTTAACATTAATTTCTTTACTATGGGCAAAAAACGCCAAGGGGTTTACGGAATAATGGTCAGTGACATAACTGACCAAAATAGGTTTTTGCAACATCTGTGAACGGTTATGGGCTTCTTCTAGTAACGATTGCAAATCTTTTGACTGAGTTGTTGTCATCACCGTAAATCCTCCTGGTGCCTTAAATACGTTATAGAACTCAAACAAACTAATTTTAGCATACACCCGCTAATTTTAGGGTGTCAATTTAATGAAATGACCATACCAATCTTCTAGAAGTTAAATTCGACTACAGCGAATTGTTTATGCGAACTCTCATTTGACAACCAACGCAAGTTCTCATAAACTTTATATGAATTTATAGGTATTTTATAATATAGGGGCGTTCTATATGAGTGAACCAAACCAATGGGTTATTGAGAAAAATAAGGGGTGGAAAGTATGGTGGCAGTTAATGCGTCCTCACACCCTCACAGCGTCATTCATTCCCGTCATTTTAGGAACAGCTTTGGCTTTGCCCGAATCGGGGTTTGAAATAGGTCTATTTATAGCAATGATGGTTGCTTCATTACTCATACAGGCAGCTACAAATATGTTTAATGAATATTTTGATTTCAAACGCGGATTGGATACTGAAGAATCCATAGGCATCGGCGGGACGATTGTCCGTGACGGTGTATCACCTAAAACGGTCCTGTACTTAGGTTATAGTTTTTGTCTAGTCGCTATATTGATCGGTGTCTATATTTGCATGCAAAGCAGTTGGTGGCTTGCTTTGATCGGCCTTGTATGCATGATGACTGGCTATCTTTATACAGGCGGGCCTTACCCTATTGCTTATACACCGTTTGGAGAATTGATCTCCGGGATTTTCATGGGATCATTTCTTGTCCTCATTTCATTTTATATACAAACCGGCCAGGTCACGACGAGCAGTATTCTCATTTCCATTCCTAGTGCGCTCTTGGTCGGAGGGATCATGCTGGCGAATAACATCCGCGACCTAGAAAGTGATTGTGATAAAGGGCGACAAACACTCGCGATCCTATTAGGACGGCGACAAGCCATTAACTTACTTTCAGGATTATTTGTTTTTTCCTACATATGGATTGTTGCCCTGATTATTACAAGTGCTGAATCCATTTGGATGTTACTTGTATTAGTCAGTGTCCCTAAAGCTTTTCAAGCGGCAAAGTCTTTCAAGCAACAGACGCAAAAACTACAGATGATGTTGGCGATGAAATCCACCGCCCAAACGAATACAATGTTCGGCGGGCTACTATCATTAGGACTGATCATTGATTACATCATCCGCTAGCAACCATGCATCCGAGACTTCGGGTGCATGAACTTTTAGAGGAGGTTTTATTGTGAGTGAAAAAGCAGTCATGATATTGAGCGGCGGATTGGACAGCACGACATGCATGGGACTTGCCCAAGAAGCTGGCTACGATCTTTACCCTATCACCTTCCATTATGGACAAAGACATGACCGAGAAGTGAAACAAGCGGAACGGGTTGCTGAGCATTATCAGGTCCAAGAGCATCGGATTGTTGATATCAGCTTTTTCAGTGACATTGGCGGCAGTGCCTTAACCGACACATCGATACCCGTACCAGAGACGGACGCGTCAGATATTCCGTCAACATATGTACCAGCGCGCAACATGATTTTCTTGTCACTTGCCGCAGCCTATGCTGAAGTCATCGGGGCATCGGCGATTTTTATCGGTGTCAGTGCCGTTGATTACAGCGGCTATCCCGATTGCCGCCCCGAATTTATCAATAGTATGAACGAGACGATCAATTTAGCAACCAAGGCTGGAGTGAGTGATGAAACAATGTCCATCAAAGCTCCTTTGATGGATCTAACAAAGGGTGACACGGTCCAAGAGGGGCTCCGTTTGAATGTGCCTTATTATCTCACCACATCATGTTACAACGGTGCGGACGAGGCTTGTGGGGTTTGCGACAGCTGCCGCTTACGCATCAAAGGATTCAAAGATGCCGGCGCCGTCGACCCTGTGCCTTATGCGGTTGATGTAGATTGGACCTAAATTGAATAGTCAGGATAAAAGATCCTTTAGGGGGGTCTTTTTTTTCGGTATTCTTCAGATGGAAGATACTCACTTTTCGCTCGTTTCTGAGATGAACGCTCACTTTTGGTAGGAATTGCTCACCCACGATATATCGAATATCCAAAACTTGATACTTTTGGATCCATTTTGTTTTAGGGTTAAAAAATTTGATACAAAATGAACTTTTTAACCCTTCCATAACTCATATAAGAGAAAGGGGTGACAACTTGGATGTGACGCAGCTCGTTAGAAAGGCAAAAACAGGCGATAAAGAAGCGCTTCTAACTCTGATTATGGAGCAAGAACAAGATTATTATAAACTCGCCTTCACATATATGGGAAATCGACAGGATGCTTTGGATGCATTGGAAGATATGATTGTCACCTTATATGAAAAGATTCATCAGCTTAAGAAAGCCGAAACCTTTTATAGTTGGAGTAAAACTATTTTAGCCAACCGTTGCAAATCTATGCTGAAAAAGAAGAGAAAAGTGGTCCTAGTGGATGAATGGCATCATGAAGCGGCCGAACATCATTTAAACCTATCTTTAGAGAAAAACAGCCAGCAAATAATCGAGGATCGTCTAGCCATTCAGAATATGTTACGTCATTTAAACCTGCATCAGGAAGAAGCTATCCGATTACGGTATTTTCATGATCTCGATTATCAATCCATCGCTGACTTGACAAAGGTCTCCTTAGGAACGGTGAAATCAAGGATATCTCAAGGGCTGAAAAAATTGAACAAGTTATATGGGGGTGGGAACCATGCCGGAGATTGAGGATCGGTTGAAGCAAGAAAAGGAACATATGACGCAAGAAGACGTACCACATGAATTAGAAAGTCGATTGCGTTCAGCTTTAATGGATCACAAGCCGAAGCGGAAACCACCAAAGTCGTGGACAATTGTAGCCGTCCTGTTAGCTCTTATATTAGTCACCTATAATTATAGTGGCCTGGCTTATTACGGGAAAAAAATCCTCGGCTTTGATAATGTCCTTAATGGCACGCTCCAGACGTTGAACAATCAAGGAATGGGACAAACCATCAACAAAAGCTATACGTTTCAAAACGGCGTTCAATTAACGCTCAACGGCATCATGACGGATGATAATCAAACCGTTCTTTTCTACACATTACGAGATCCAAAAGGTCGCATTGGTGAGAGCCAATTCAGCTTTTCACCCTCTAAACTAACCGGTTTTTTTGAAAATGCTCACGTTGAATCGGGTTACGGAAAAGTGAATGATGCCCACACCCAACTTAAGGGAACTTATCAATTTGCACCCGTCAACGGTTTCGTGCACGAATTGGCGTTACAATTTTCATTAAATAATGAGACAGGTAAAATCGAATTTAACTATGATCCGAACCGGGCTTTGGGAGCGACCATTGAACAAAAAATAGACCAAACCATCAAGATCGATAAAGACACAGTTAAATTGGCATCCATCACAGCGTCACCGACAATGACAGTAATTAAAGGGGCAACCAATGCTGAAAATATTGATCGTGCACAGCGACCCTTCAGCGGTTTTAAAGTGATGGCTAACGGTCAAGTCATTGATAGCAAAGGCGTAGGCACTCATTCGAAGCTAAACGGAACGGCCTTCACACTAAAATTCGATGCCTTGCCGAGAAACGTACAGACATTGCAGTTAAAGTTAGACACCTTCATGGGTTATGATCGACTTAACAAAACCATACCATTCAATTCAATCAAAGGTGGCGATCAATGGCATCTGGCCAGTCAATCGATAACGGTTAAAGGGATAAAAAGAAACGAACAACAAACCCAACTCACCATCAGTAATGCGGCTTCTGTTTCTTTAGATAACGTTTTTGTCGGTAATGAGGAACATAAGGATTCATTAACAGCAACTGAAAATCAGACCCTTAAGAAAACTGACCAAGACATACTAAAAGAACGAACCCTGATTTTTAAAACTGACACCACCCCGGAAAAACTCTTCATCGGCGGTATCCATTATATGAAAAACTACCATAAAACGATTGATATCCCGGTCAAAAAAAGCGAGTGATAAACACTCGCTTTTCCTATGTTATTTTTACATAGGAAAATGCAAATCAATATGGTCCCCATACCCGTTAGAGCAAAAAGTATCTAACAAAAAAACTAAGATATCAGACATTCAAATATTTCTCCAATGATCCCATTCAATTGATGAACCCCTAAATCTGTATTGGTCATAATGACAACACCCGTCTCTAAATAGGGATAAGCTACCATCATACATTGAAAACCAATACCCCAGCCGAGTGAAGATATTTCAATGTTGACCTTCCAGTTACATCTTCAATCAGTTGTTGGATAATACAAAAACCCGCATCGGAATATTGGAAATCGCTCGCTGGTTCATACTTAACTTGAATGGCATTTGGCCATGATTAACTAGACCCATACTTAACCCAGTCACATTATAATGCGCCATGCGTTCATCAATGTTTATGTTCCTTAGCTCCATATGTACCTCCTATGTTTATGTTTTCTTAATATTACATTATCAAAGGAACATACATTCGTATATAGTTTTTTTAATTTTTCTTAGTATAATCCTTACCAATCTTTTTGTTGATTTTATATCCATCACATCTTTCCAACAAAACACACAAGGTGTCGCAAATTTATACCAACTCCTCATGACCCCTCCTTTATATCTACGACAATTTTCTCTCTATTTTTAATATGTTATTAACTTTATATTAATTGTAGATTAATAGATTAGGATTATCATGACGGTGAAACCTTAAAGGGAGGCAATGGTTATGGGAAAAACGAGAAAAATTTTAGGAAGTTTGGGGCTCGCCTCAGCATTAGCGGTGGGAGGCTTCGCAGGGGTTCAAATCCATACCGATTCAGCTGATGCCAGAACGCCACAAGAAAAGCCGCCGCACACACAACCTAAGCAGCTTGGAAAAATTAAGAATGTTATTTTTCTTATTGGTGACGGTATGGGGCCGAGCTATACAACGGCTTATCGTATGTACAAGGATGATCCGAAAACAAAACAAATGGAGACAACCGCTTTTGACCGTTATCTTGTCGGTACGCAAGCCACACATCCCGATGATCCGAATGAGAATATCACAGACTCCGCAGCCGCAGCAACATCGATGGCTGCAGGCATTAAAACCTATAATGGTGCCATCTCGGTGGATAATGATAAAAGCCGGGTCAAGACCATTCTTGAAAGGGCAAAAGAAAAGAGTAAGGCGACCGGGTTAGTCGCGACATCGCAAATCAACCATGCCACGCCAGCGGCTTTTGGGACGCATAACGAAGATCGGAATAACTACAATACGATTGCGGATGACTATTTTGATGATATGATACGCGGTCAACATAAAGTCGACGTTCTCCTTGGTGGTGGGACGAACTATTTTAAACGCGATGACCGTAATCTCGTGCAGGATTTTAAACAAGCAGGTTTTGGTTACGTGACAAATACCAAGCAACTGAAATCCGATCAACATGAACAATTGTTAGGTTTGTTTGCACCTGTCGGCTTACCAAAAATGATCGATCGCACTAACAAAACACCTTCACTTGAAACGATGACCCATGAAGCACTCGAACGCCTACAAAAAGACAAAGACGGATTCTTCTTGATGGTCGAAGGCAGCCAAATCGATTGGGCTGGCCACAGCAATGATATTGTTGGTGCTATGAGCGAGATGGAAGACTTTGAGAAGGCGTTTCAAGCAGCGATTAATTTTGCTAAACAAGACAAGCACACACTCGTCGTTACCACAGCTGACCACTCAACCGGTGGATTAAGCATTGGCCGCGGCGGACCGTATGTCTGGAATCCTAAACCTATAAAGGCTGCCGATCGTACGCCTGAATTCATGGCTGCCGCTATCAAAGACGGCGCCTCTGTTGAAAAAACATTGGATCAATATATCGACTTTGAGTTGAAACAAAAAGAGCTAGAAAGCGTTAAGAAGGCTGCCCAATCTGAGGATCAATCAGCGATCCAAACAGCCATTGCTGAAATATTCAACGTTCGTTCACATACCGGCTGGACAACCGGCGGCCACACAGGTGTCGACGTCCCCGTTTACGCCTATGGTCCCGGAAAAATGATGTTCTCGGGATTTTATGAGAATACGAATATGGCGAAGAGCATAAGGAAAGTTTTGAAATAGCGACAAAGGAAGGTCGTCTTTAAACGCCGTACGTCTGTGGAACGAGCAAACACCGCCTGAATATAGGCCAATATTTCTTAAAAGAATAATCATTTAAAAATGCAAAGCGTTGTTTTTTGTTGTATAATGGACATAGAAGCAGAGATACTGAATAATAATAACAAAGACCGCCCATGCTGTTACATGGAACGGTCATAATAGACCGAACCCCATCAAGAGGGGCTAGGCGTATTAAGAGAAATAATCCCTCAATTAGCCAGCTAAAGCACATGAGGGATTATTTTTTGTTATTTTTATCGGACATGATATACGCAACCAAAAGTCCGAATGAAATCATCAGACCTCAATTGCGCTCTTTTAAAAGTTCCTCATGACGTATGTTTTCGAAAAAAACGCTATGAAGTAACAGCGTAAAACAGAGCCAACTGCCTCCGGCTAAGAAGCCGCCAAGAACATCCATGGGATAATGAACCCCTAAATAAACCCGACTGAGCCCGATTAAAAATATCAATAGTGCAGCAGCAAGCCAAATGAATCTGAAATCATACCCCTTATTTTTTAATCGAGATCTTAACAAATAAGCGAGCAAACCAAAAAAAGCGATGGAATTCATGGCATGTCCGCTCGGAAAACTGTAATAACTAACAGTGACAAGGTGTTCCAAATCAGGCCGTGGTCTGGCAAAAATTAATTTGAGCAGTCTGTTCAGTTGTCGCACCCCCAATAAGTTAAGAACCAATAAACCGGCCATCCCGTAGTTCTTTCTTAATAAAAGGAAAATAACAATGATGCCTGTTAGCGGAAAGGCAACATAGCCTGAACCTATGTAGGTGATGACAACAAAAAGACCATCTCCAATGGTCCCCCAAAAATCATAAAGATACGATTGAATCTCTTTGCCTAAGACTAGCCAGTTGGAATTATGATAGTTGAGTGCCACAATAATAAATAAAACCGCTAATACAAACATCCCGGTAAACAAAAAGTTTCGCTTTTGAATAACTGTCATAATGGGACATCCCTCCTGCTAAACATTCTGAAACGAATGACCATAACGCATCGAAAATTTCCTAATTTTAGGATCAACTTATTATGCAACAATATAACCCATTAACAGAACAACATTTTTAGATTTTTGATCAAACCTGATTACCTTTTCATTTAAACGGTCAAACTTTTTAAATCTACACATATCCAAATGGATAATTGTTAAATGAGCTTTTGCTATCTATACCTAAACCTATCCTTGTCCATCAACCCAAAGGCTGATTCTCTCAGCCGTTTCCTCCGGAGCATCCCGATAAATATCATGGGTGGCATCGACAATGACCTGGACTTCTGCGCCAGGAATAGCCGCCTGTAATCGATTGACTGCCCTTTTTCGCAAACCTTCCATGTCCTCCGGCAGCGTACTCCGGATCAGTAACAGCGGTGACTTTATTTTTCGAAAGACCGTTTCAATCGGATCTTCGTAAATGCCTTTGATCAGTGCTTGACATGTATACGGCGAGGCCGCCAGTCGAATCTCGCCATCTTTTTCGATGACTTGTGACCTTGAGGCAGCCTCAAGCGTTTCCGACCACCTTGGCAATTCAGCCTTTTCCGACTCAATGAATGCCTCCCATGAAGGAAAGCGGACCGAATCATAAAATACCTCCACTTGTTCTAGATCCTTCTGCAAAGATGCATCAGGGCGATCATCATGCTGCAAATAACCGCCGTCTAACAAGACAAGGCCTTTGACCCATTCAGGATATTTACTCGCAAAATAAAGCGCGAGGTGCGCGCCCCATGAATGACCGATCAGATACACCTCAGACTGGCCCAGCTCTTGAACCGTCTCCATAAGTTGTTCAACCATGCATGTCGGTTGATAATCTTGCTCTGCTGGTAAAGCTTCTCGATGTCCATGTCCAGGCAGATCAATGGATACCACATGAAAATCAGCCATTAAGTATTGCGCTAGTTCACCAAAGCTAAGTCCTGTGCTCCCCATTCCGTGAAGGAAAAACAAGGTCGTTTTGTTCCGATTGCCCCATTTATAAATATGTTGTTTCATAAAATCAACTCCATGTTCCTTGGATTATCAAACTATATTCTTCGTCTTGTAACAATATCCTTCTCCATTCTCAGGTTTAACTTTGAACAAACTGCTCCCGCCAAATGATTCAAAACTTTTGCGTTGCAATTTTAATCCCCATCGTATATGATATGAGTATAAATTGAATAGTTAGTCCTTCGGGGCAGGGTGAAATTCCCGACCGGCGGTGATGAGCATGACTCTAAGCCCGCGAGCCGTAACGACGGTAGGATTCAGTGGCAATCTGAAGCCGACAGTACAGTCTGGAAGGGAGAAGGATGATGAAGCCGGTTTATTAATGAGCGGTATAGTTAATGGTGCGTCGATTCATGAGCACAATTTTCCCGATAACGAGAGCCCAAGGATGTTATTTCCTTGGGCTCTTTTTCTGTAAAAGTAAACCGTTCCCGAGTTCATCATCAGATAAACAAATGAGAAACAAACATGGGGTGATCTGATGAGACAAACGTCTACACAACAATTGATTAGTACTGCATTATTAGGTTCTATTGCCTTTATTATTTATTACATCGCTTTCCCACTGCCGCTGTTTCCGCAGTTTTTGACCATTGATTTCAGCGACTTGCCGGCGGTTATCGGCGCCATTATGTACGGTCCCGTTGCCGGTATCACGATTGAGGCCTTGAAAAATATTTTGCATTGGCTAGCCAAAGGCAATGTTACCGGCGTGCCTATCGGTGAGTTTGCTAATTTCTTGGCCGGAAGCATTCTTGTGGTGGTGACATCATTCATATACCGACGGAAGCAAAACAAAACCGGGCTTGTCCTTGGCTTAATAACTGGGACCCTTCTGATGGCCGTGGCTATGGCCGTCGCTAATTATTACTTTATTTTTCCGGGTTATGCAATGTTCCTTGGCGTCACGATTGAGCAAAGCATCAATTTAGCTCATACGGCCAACAGCAGTATTCATAGTCTGATGACCTTGATTGTCTATGGTGTTACACCGTTTAATATCATTAAAGGTCTGTTGCTTGCTCTGATTATGATGCCCGTTTATCTCCGCCTGCAAGACAAAATGAAAAAATGGGGGCATAGGCCCCGGTTTTAACTAATATTTGGCTTACGACCAAGCCTTAATTGCACGCTTCTTTTAAGGGTTATAAAAAGGCTCCCTCAGGCTAATGAACTGAGGGAGCCTTTTTTATATTCATTAGTAGACGTAAGATGTGCCTACAATGATTAATAGAATAAACAATACTACAATCAACGCAAAGCCAGCGCCACCGCCGTATCCATAACTCATATCGGTAATCGCTCCTTTTGGTTGTGGTTTTTGAGATGTCTTGATCTCACATTCATATCCTATGAAGGATTGATTCATTGGTGTGGACGAATGCGGAGTTTTTTATAATTGTCTCATCTTAATTTCTAGCCTTCCAATATATGTATATAATAAACACACTGATACAAAGTGCCTCTTCCTAACAGGCTCGTCCTCTCAAGTTGAGCTTCTAGAACACAAAAAACCCGCCTTTTGAAAAAGACGGGCCTCTTGATCTATCGATTAGTAAACGTAAGATGTGCCTACAATGATTAATAGAATAAACAACACTACAATCAACGCAAAGCCAGCGCCACCGCCGTATCCTGCATTACTCATATCGGCAATCGCTCCTTCTGGTTGTAATTTTTGAGATGTCTTGATCTCATATTCATATCCTATGAAGCATTGACGATTAGGTGTGGACGAATGCGGAGTTTTTTATAATTTTTCTAGATGTTGATGATTTGCGGATAATATTGAAACAACACACCCTCAGTAATCCGCATTCTCTCCGCTCAAATGAAGCTTCCATAACAGCAAACCCGCCTTCCGAAGAAGACGGGTTCATTGGTCCTCAATTAATAAACGTAAGATGTTCCTACAATAATGAGTAGAATAAACAATACTACAATCAACGCAAAGCCTGCGCCGCCGCCGTATCCACCTGCATAACTCATAACGTCAATCGCTCCTTTATCTTGCCTGAGTTTTTGAGATGTCTTTATCTCACATTCATATCCTATGAAGGATTGACGATTCGGTGTGGACGAATGCGGAGTTTGAGAAAAATAATCAAGTTAACAGCGCATGCCAAGGTCTCACATTGATGACTAATATTCTTTCTTACTTTATTCCCACGGCTTTTTCACTGTAAATGTTTCAGCAAACCGTTTACTATCAACTCTCCGAACGCGTCGAGCTTCACGCCGGGTCGGGGCACTTTCGTGAAGCATCACTTCTTCATCCGTCTGCGGAATGACTGACTCAATTTCAGTTGGTTTGCCATCATCAGTTAACGCCACAAAGGTTAAAAACGAGGTTGTACAGAGCACACGTTCACCCGTCATCAAGTCTTCCGTTGTGATTTTCACAAATACTTCCATAGATGTCTTGTGGGTATAGGTAACAAATGATTCTAAGCAAACCGATGACCCTTCTTTAATTGGCTGCAAAAAATCAACGCTGTCTGTTGAAGCGGTCACGACAGGCTTTCTAGCATGCCGCATAGCGGAAATGGCAGCAATATCATCAATGTATGACATTAACTTGCCTCCGAACATCGTACCATGATTATTCGTATCTTGTGGCAATACATGAGCCGACTTAACAGCCCGTGATTGATTAACATATTTTCCTTCCATGTCCTTTCACCTCATCTTATGTAATAACCCCATCTTAAGAGGGATTGGGTCTATAGTACAAAAAATATTTTTGTCAATAGGCTTTCGTAATCAAATTGTAACCTCACTATTATTGCTATGTCATCTCTAAGTACTACAATGGCGTGTATTGTCGACAAACAAAATATCCATCAAGGGGTGAACAATCAATGAAGCGACTTAAGCGACCTGTGATTATCATGATGACTTTCGTTCTGTTCAACCTATTCAGTTTGACACCGTTGGCATTAGCCGCTGAACAAGTCGACACTAACAGCTCTTATTCCAATCTTATATCATTCATCCGCTATAACCAGTTTGATCATAAAACCATGAAGGCCGTTAAAGATTTCCAAGCCGATCATCAACTCAAAACCACTGGCGTAGTCAATAACAAGACCGTTAATGCCTTGGATTTGGACTCAGTTATTAAAGAGCCTTCATTCCAAAAAGGTGATCATGGCATAGGTATTTATTTTATCAAACAAAAATTATTTCATCTAGGTTATTATACCCCTAATGATGAATCCAAAAACTATAGCGACAAACGTGCCAAAAAAATTGTCCACGAATATATGAAATGGCAAAAGACGCAAAAGGAACAAAAGGAACAAAAGGCACAAAAGGCACACGACTCATCAGCGAAGCAAGATAGCAGCCAAACCATTCAAGTGACTGCGACCGCTTATACAGCTAAATGCGATGGATGCAGCGGAGTCACTAAGACCGGTGTCAATCTCATGAAGCATCCAAAACGTAAAGTCATTGCCGTCGATCCTGATATCATTCCGCTCGGTACAAAGGTTTATATCCCGGGATATGGTTATGCCACCGCTGCGGATACTGGTGGTGCCATTGACGGTCATAGGATTGACATTTACTTTCCATCCAAAGACAAGGCCTTTAAATGGGGCGTCAAGCATATTGACATTAAAATACTTTCGTAAACGTTAAGAAAAAGCCTTCCAGATGAATGGAAGGCTTTTTTTAGTATGACATTAATAGGCTCTATTCTGTTTGGCCTCAACATCATCTTCGAAAAAATCATTGGCCATGTGCTCAACTTTGCCACGTCTACGATTATTGACAACGCCCATTGTTGCCATACCAATACCCACACCACATAGCATTGACATCATGTTAAAACGATTTTTCAATGTGTTCACCACCTCATGTTTAGGTTCAAAAATATTTTTCTTCATTTAGAACCATCCCATACTAGGTGGCTATTTCCAATCACGTGAACACCTACTCATGCATGCGACCGGTCATTTCACATACACTAATATATGTAAAGACAGCCTGTTGGCGTTCACAGGCTGTCCTCTTCAGGAGGCATGACATGGCGTAACGACCATAAAACAGCGAGGAGGTATGGGTTCCCGTTGACATAACCACTTTAAATTTTTGATTATGTCGATACTAATATATTCATGACCGCTTTCTCTGTAAAAGACAAAAGTGGAAATTGCGGTATATTGAACGAATATCCTGCGTAGATGGCAGATCGCCAGTCATTCAATAAGATGACGAATATCCTGACGGCTCTGATGTCGCTGTAGGCCATAACGCAATAATCGATTAATTAACTCACCATAAGAGACACCGGTATGATCCCACAATAACGGAAACATGCTATAAGGGGTAAACCCTGGCATAGTATTGATTTCATTAATATAGATCTCGTCATTACGCACAAAAACATCCACTCTCGCTAACCCTTGAGCATTTAGAATATGGAAAGCCCGTTTCGCAAGGTTAACGAGATCTTGATGAACGTTCTCCGATAAATCAGCCGGAATCACCAAGGTACTATTTCCGTCTTCATACTTGGCTTGATAATCATAAAATTGTCCCGAAGTCTGGATTTCGCCAGGAACGGAAACATCTAGTTCATCGTTCCCGATCACCCCGATTTCGATTTCCCGCCCGTCGATTTTTTCCTCAACAATCACTTTCTGATCAAACTGCAGCGCTAACTGGACAGCTGAGATCAGTTCTGCTTCATCAGCACACTCACTAATGCCGATACTGGATCCATAATTCGCCGGCTTCACAAAACAGGGAAACCCCACGTCCCCTTTGACACTTTCAATAAACGCCGCGCTTTTATGCTTCCAAGCATAGGCCGTTGTGTGTACATAATTCGCTTGTTTTAACCCATGGGCTTTAAACAAATCATGCATCAATACTTTATCCATCGCCACCGCTGAACCTGACACGCCGGATCCGACGTAGGCCATATCTAATAACTCCATAAACCCTTGGACGGTGCCATCTTCACCATTAGGACCATGAAGCAGAGGAAAAATAATATCCGGCTTGGATTGAGCTCCATGAATGCCCGCCGGTGTTAACCATTTATTTTGAAAACCACCCTGCTGATTTTCCTCAAGTAGCAACTGACTTTTGTGAGACAATTCACCCTGAACTTCATGCCCTTCAATCCAACGGCCATGGTTGGTAATATGAATCGGTAACACTTGGTATTGTTCTTTATCAATCGCATTGATCACTGAAAAAGCCGTTTGCATCGACACGTCATGCTCTGCTGATTTTCCGCCATATAATATCGCAACCGTAGGTCTCGTAGACATTAGCGATCATTCATTCCTTCCGATTCCATAATTTAGAGCCTTATCCTTAGCCTATGTCAATTCGACTGAGTTCAGACATTGTTTATTGACCGTTTTTCTTAAGGTTTTTCGTATAGGTTGTTGCTTTTTGACCGCAGCCCGAATACACTTCGCTTTCCGCGAGCGAGTGGCAAGCCTCCTCATGCCCACACCCGGGGTCCCCGAAAAGCGATTTTTGCTTTTTGGGGTGGATTGATGTGGGTAGGATCAGCGTTGTCACAGGACGTGACGTTTTTAGCTGATCATCCTTAACGCCCTGTAGGGTCTTGCCTATCTCGCACTTCCCGCAGGCGTCTACGTGTATTCGGGCTGCTCACAGCATTTAATATTTCTTTTATTCGTATCTAAAAGCAAGAATCTTTTATATAACAGCCTTCTTTAAAACAGTCACTTCACCATTATCCGGGATAATGACCTCATCGACCATATTAATAAACAATCCGTTTTCCACGACGCCAGCCAGGTTGTTTAACCATACCGATAGCCGCTCAGGTTCCTGGGTCGTCCCGACATGGCAGTCCAATATGTAATTGTGACTATCCGTTTCAAACCATTCACCATTATCCAAGCAGCGTAATTGTGGTTTCAACCCTTGGTGTTTAAGACGCTCTTGAACATGAACAAAGCCGAATGGACTGACTTCTACAGGTAAAGGAAAAGCTCCTAACTGTTGTTTTCGTTTGGAGGCATCAGCTACCCAAATGTTTTTGGTTGATTGCGCGGCCACGATTTTTTCAAATAACAGCGCCCCGCCGCCTCCTTTAATTCCGTTAAACGTCGGATCAAACTCATCACAACCATCAACCGTTAAATCAATACTACTGACATCATTCAAGTCACTAACGTCGATCCCAAGTGACGTGGCTAACTTCGTTGTCCGCCCAGATGTGCTGACTGTCTTAATCTTGAGTGATTCTGACGTCACGCGTTTGGCCAGAGCCTTGACAAATTCGGTTGCGGTTGATCCTGAACCCAGCCCAACAGTCATCCCATCTTCAACGTAACTCGCGGCCGCCTCTCCAACGAGCTTTTTTTCCATATCCTGCTGACTCATGATCTCGCATCCCCCTTATCTAAAAATAGTCATTATCAGTTTATCATATTATGATTCTTGAAATGGACATCATAAGGCGTTATTATCATCTTAAATAAAAAATTTTCTCCCTGTTAATGAAACAAAATCTTCATGACGTTCGTCATAATATTTGAGTTCGATTAATGGAGGAAATACCATGTTACGAAGCTGGTCTAAAAAACTAAGAAACTTGTTAATAGTCAGAGACTACCGTTTCTTATTGGCAACAATGGTTCTATTCTGGTTAAAAACGTGCATTGTCTATATCGTAGTGATGCAATTATCCATTGAATCGATTTTGCAAGCGGTGATTTTATTATTCAACCCTTTAAGTTCAATAGTGCTTTGCTTCGGTATCGCCTTATTTTTTAAACGGCGTAGACAATGGATGGCCATACTTATCATTGACATGATCCTCAGCTTTATATTATTTGCGAACATGCTGTATGAACGGTTTTTTAATGATTTTATTACGATTCCAGTTTTGTTCCAATCCAATAACTTCGGACAATTGGGTGACAGTATTCACGCGATTTTTCATCCTGCAGATCTATTATTGTTTGCAGATATTGCCGTTCTATTGGGGGTTGCGTTATGCCGCAAAGCCACGGTCATTCCTACGAACAAAATGATTCGCCGACGGACATTTCTTATTGGAGCGATTTTACTTTTATTGAATCTAGGTTTAGCTGAAATTGAGCGTCCACAGTTGCTGATGAGAACGTTTGACCGGAAATTGTTTGTCAAATTAATGGGCGCTTATAATTATCACATTTACGACTTGATCCAACACACCCGTTCCTCAGCACAACGGGCCATGGCCGACAGTAACGATCTCACAGATGTTTATAATTACGTGCAGTCTCAACAAACAGAACCGAACCCGAAATACTTTGGTGCGGCCAAAGGTATGAACGTTATTTTTGTGTCTATGGAGTCCTTGCAAACGTTTATGGTGAAGGAAAAAGTGGATGGCCAAAAAGTGATGCCCTTTTTAAGTTCATTAACCCATGACAAAAACACGCTATATTTTAATCAAATCTATCATCAAACCGGTCAAGGGAAGACATCGGATGCTGAATTCATCATTGAAAATGGTCTCTTTGGCTTGCCGCGCGGAGCGGTTTTTACACAAAAAGCCCAAAACACTTACCAAGCTACACCAAAAATTCTCGGTGAACGCGGTTATACAAGTGCGGTCTTCCACGGCAATCACGGCAGTTTTTGGAATCGCGACCGGATGTATGACGCGTTAGGATTTGATTTCTTCTTTGATAGTAAAGCCTATAACACCAATATGAACAATACTATTGGTTATGGTTTAAAAGACATCCCATTCTTTAAACAATCATTGCCTATTCTTAAAGGGATCAATCAACCCTTTTATACAAAGTTAATTACCTTATCAAACCATCATCCGTACAAAATTGATAAGCGCGATGTCATGATTCCGCCCGAGGACACTGATGATAAGATTGTCAACCACTATTTCCAAACGGCACGTTATATGGATCAAGCGCTGGAAAACTTTTTTGAACAACTTAGAGACAGCGGATTACTTAAGCGTTCGGTGATTGTCCTCTACGGTGACCATTACGGTATTTCGGACAATCACCAAGAAGCGATGTCGGAAGTCTTAGGTAAAAAAGTGACACCCTATGTGCAAACAAAACTGCAGCAAATCCCATTATTCATCCGTGTCCCTGGTGTAGAGGGAAAAGTGATTGACAAGGTTGGCGGACAAATAGATATCCGCTCGACATTGCTGCACCTACTCGGAATGCATACCAATCAGTACATTTCATTCAGTTCCGATTTGTTATCCAAAGATAAGAAAAGCTTGACAGTCTTGCGCAACGGCCGTTTCATTACGCAAAACTATTTATACACCGATGACACTTGTTACGATAAGACGACAGGGGAACCAACAGAGATGAAACAATGCCGGCCTTTCAAAAAACAGGCTAGTCAAATTTTGTCCCTGTCCGATAAGGTTGTCTATGGCGATTTACTTCGCTTCTACCAACCTGGACAAACATCATTTAACCAAAAATAAAAGAGCCTGGGACAAATCTAAAACAGGATACTCAGGAAGCCGAACAATAAGACATGAAAGCACGAGCCTAAGATCCACTTGGTCAAGGGGTTTTTCTTGACCAAGTTAGCTGAGGCCGTGCCAGCGGCAAGTGAAGGATTTTGATGAAGCGATGACTATTTTCAATAAATCATCCGAACTTTTTAATAAAAAGTTCGGATGATTTTGTGATTCATATACGTTTGTCCCAGCCTTGCCTTCATTCTTCACTTCCTGTCTTCTTATTATCATCCATACGATCTTTCATTTTCTCCAAATACATGATCCGTTCCATCATCGTCGGATGACCGTATGAGATAAATTTGACTAAAGCCGGTGGATTGACTGGACTGAGACTATTAGCCGTCATCTTCTGAAATGAGTTGATGCCGTCCTCAGGTTCTTGGGTCAATTGCACGGCATACTTATCAGCTTCATGCTCCGCATGCCTGGAAATCGCATTTTGAACGGGTTGAGCAGCGAACGATAACACCGAAAATATTAATAATATGACAGGCAGTGCCGCTAAATCACCAGGACCCTTAATGCCCAGTCGTGCCCCCCAGCGCCGCACAATGCGCAACAACAATTGACTTGTTAAATACAGGCCGATTAACATGCCTACGATACTTCCACCTACAGAATATAACAGATGATGCTTCACATAATGTCCCATCTCGTGGGCCATCGTAAATAGCACTTCGGAATCCTTTAATTTTTGCAGCGTTGTATCCCATAACACAATGCGCAGATTGGATCCCAGACCGTTAACATAGGCATTCATCGTTGTCGTTTCTTCAGACTTATCCACTTCGTACACGTTTTCGGCCGGAATATCCGCCTTATCAGCTAGATTTAATATTTGCTCTTTCAACGCTCCGTCACTTAAGGATTTAAAATCATTGTATAACGGATCGATCACAACCGGCTGAATATAAACTAAAAAAATTGTAAACGGAATGGATAACAACCATACCGGCAACCACCAGCGTTTCGGATACTTGCGGATGAAGAAGAAAATGGTCACGACCGTAATCAGACTGATGATCCAATTCACCCAAAATGAAACAAGCGTGTCGCGCAACCAGTCACTCAAAGGTTGAACGGACAGACCATAATTGACCGACACAACATGACCAACATAATTAATCGGCAGCGTGATCAGGAAGGTCAAGATCGACAAACCGAGAAAATAAATAACGGTATGCACCACAGATAAACCTGTGACTTCTTCGGAACGGTTACGCAGCCAACGGGAAAAACCAAAAATAAGAATGAATAAGTAAATCCCCCAGTCGAGCGGTATGGTCAAGAAACTAAGCAAATTCTGGATATTGTTCAATTCTTGACTTAAGACCAGTTGCTGATCGGTTTTGAACATTTCTGGATCAGCAGCTGTTCCTTTGACATCCGGAGGCACACCCGGATCCGTCCATTGTAAGAAGTATAAGAGCATCAAAACAATGTACAACGCGTAAATGCCAATAAACCACCAAGCTACTTTTTTCACATATAACACCCCTAGAAGTTCCAATCTCACCATCACTTTGATGTATTGCTGTCTAACACTTGATCACTAACCGTTCTCTAATACATTGTAAGCAAAGCTTGGTCGATTTAGAACAAGCAGTTCCGACAAACGATGAGGCTGTTTTCGTAAACTTTGATTTTGTGAAAAATTTTAGTAAAGAGCCAATGCTTAAAATAGCACCGTATAGACAGACAAAACCGCAATCGATGTAAGCACAACAAACATGACATTCCAGCCCAAATATGCGGTGACAAAAGCTGTTATCGCACCGATCCCGCCGAACAACCAATCAGACGGGGTCGTTTGCAGCAAACCGGGGGCATTGATGATCAATATATTCGGAAAGACTAGAGCTCCTAATACAGCATAAGGCACATTTCTCAATACGGCTTGAATCGGTTTCGGCAGCCGTGTGTTATGTAAAGCTGTTAATGGCAACATCCGGGGCACATACGTCACCACACCCATCCCTATGACGATCCAAATGAACTCACTCATTGGCTGTTACCTCATCATGGTGTAACCATTCAACGGCGACAGAGGCCAAAATCGTTGCTAACACAATAGCCCACCCTGTGGCCATTAACAGTGAAAACAGAGTATTCAAGACGGCGGCTGTCGCAAACAAATCAATCACTTTCCGGCTTGTTCGCATCGCCGGCACAGCCAACCCGATAAACATCGCGTATAAAGCAATGTTCATACTCTCTTGCAGCACCTGCGGAAGTGCCGACCCAATAGTATAACCTAGGCAAGTAAACACCACCCAGCTGCCATAAGCCATCGCAATTAATCCAGCCATAAATCGGGCATTGATCCGTCCCTCCTGCATCATCGCGACCGAGAATGTTTCGTCGGTGACCCCAAAGGCATATGCTGCTTTTTTTAAAGGGTGTTCGCGATCGGCCCGCTCATTAATGGAAGCTGTTAGCATAAAGTGGCGAATATTGACAACAAACGTCGCAACAATGAGTTCAATTGCCCCGGCTCCAGTCCCCAGTAACTGTAAGGCCAAGAATTGGGCCGCACCTGCAAACACAAATATGCTCATCGCCGTTGTATCGATAAACGATAAACCATGCGTTTTGCCAAGCAGACCATAAGTTAAAGCAATAGGAACATAACCAACAGCGATCGGCATCCCCGTCCGCAAGCCCTGACCAAACCAAGTATGTCCCATTTGCATGGTCGTTCGCGCTTGATTCATACACTCTGCCCCCTTCTTAATCAGATACTTCAATAAGCAGTTGTATCAAAATGTCAAATAGTTTAATATATTAGATAATTGTATGTTATATTTAACAATTTATCAAGGAGACATTTATGGATTATCAAACTTTAAATCAATTAATTGCCATCAGGTTAAAAAATTTACGCGTTCATCGCCAGTTAAGTCTGGATCGTTTGTCCGAACAAACCGGTGTCAGTAAACCCGCCCTCGCCAAAATTGAAACGGGCGCGTCTAATCCGACTGTCAGCACTTTGTGGAAAATTGCCAAAGGTTTAAATGTCCCTTTTACCACTTTTGTCAGCGATGACACAGCTGATATTCAAGTGGCCAGAGAACGTGACACGACCCCGTTAATTGAAGATGACGGAAAGTATATTGTCTATCCCGTCTTTCCAATGACCGGTTCACAACCTTTTGAAATGTACACGGTTCAGTTACTACCGGGGTGTGATTACTGGTCGCACCCTCACCAATCTGGTGTCCGCGAAACAATTTGGGTTTACCAAGGGTCACTAACTACCAAAATACAGAAAGAAAGCATCGTGACTGACGCACAAGAGGGCGTATCTTTCCGGGCGGATTGTCCACATGCTTACATCAATAACAGTCCTGAATGTACCCAATTGCTCATGACCATTCACTATCCTAACTTTTGAAAAAGGTACAGTCAGGTTAAGGTGCTCATATCCTATGGGTGAGGTGGTTGATGATGAGCAGTCAAAAAAAGGAGGAACGACACACTTGTGTCCGGTGCGGCCGTCTCTCTGACGAGGGTGATAAATACTGTATTTTCTGCGGGGCACCCTTAATTAATCATTGCGGTGATGAGCCTGGCCTCGTATCCAAAGGATGCAAGCATATTAACCGTAAGGATGCCGCCTTTTGTGCAAAATGCGGCTATCAAACCCGATTTTATCTTGATGGCTTGATTGACCCAAGTCCATACGGAGACAACTCTTAATATGAACCTATTTTAAAGGAAAGACAGGCACAAATAATGGCACAACCATTTTTGGCTGTGCCGCCCGGCTTACTCACCGGTAAATTCAGGTTTTCGTTTGTCATTAAAAGCGGTCAAGGCCTCCACCCGATCCTGCGTCGGAATCGTCACATCATAAGCCTTGGATTCAATATTCAGACCCGTATGTAGATCCGTATTCATGCCGTTTCTAATCGCATATTTTGCCTGTTTTACGGCCACGGGGGCATTTTGTTGCATACGTTCGGCTAGCTGCGAGCAAGTGTGTATTAATTGCTCCCTGGATGTCACACTCGTCAATACACCATAATCCCGGGCTTCTTCTGATGTGAGGCGTTTCGCCGTCAATACCAGCTCCATCGCTTTGTCCTCACCAATTAAACGCGGCAGGCGCTGCGTTCCGCCAGCACCGGGGATAATCCCCATGCTCGTTTCCGTCAATCCCATTTTCGCATCTTCGACAGCAAACCGGAAATCACACGCTAAAGCAAGCTCAAACCCGCCGCCAAAAGCATAGCCATTAACAGCCGCAATGGTTGGCTGCGGCAGTTCAGCAATCTGTTCAAATACTCCTCCAATTTTCTTAACGTTCCGACGCACTTGTTGTTCATTAAGCGTTTTCCGTTCTTTAAGATCCGCACCGGCGCTGAACGCCTTCTCACCTGCTCCGGTTATGATCACAACACTGACATCTTTATCCGTTGCTATATTTTGTACGGTTGATTCCAATTGCTCTAGCATTTCGAAATTAAAACAGTTTAAAACCTCCGGCCGGTTTAACGTTATCGTCGCAACATGATTGTTAATTTCACATAAAATGGGTCTCATTCGTTATCTCCTTTCAATAAAGCGCTTACATAATATTATAACGCATAGCTCCGTTTTCTGCACGCTCGGTTTAAAATGAGCGACTTCGCCTCAAACATTAGCAACTTCCCGCAAACATGAGCAGATCCTCCAAATATGAACCTTAACATAAAAGCGAGTGATTTCGGAGCGTTCACTCTCAAAATCCTCCTCACAGAACAAATAATATTAAAAGCCACCCTAACAACAGGCGGCTTATTTCATTAGGCTGTTTTCTAAAAAATTGTTGCTTTTGCATGGAATAAAAAACGACTCTAAACGCTCTGAGCAGCCCGAATACACGTAGACTCCTGCGGGAACCGCGGCCAAAGTGAGACCCCGCAGAACGAAGCGGTAGCGGAGTTCGAGGAGGCTCACTGGTCGCCCGCGGAAAGCGAAGTGTATTTGGGCTGCGGTCAAAAGCAACAATTCATACGAAAACAGCCTTGCATTAAAACATCATATCGAGAATGTGTTCCTCGTTAATCTTGCCAAAGTAGTGGTTAATGTCGATAGGTTGGAAGACCTGGGCTACGCTGTCTCGATCATAGCGTGTCCCTATTAACAGTTGCTCAATATCCTCAATATCCCCTAGACCAAAGAAATCACCATAAACTTTGGCTTCTTCAATGACACCTTTCCTCACTTCTAAGCGGATGTCGACGCGGCCGGCGGTAAATCGTTCTGTGTGACGAACGTTGAATTTAGGGGACTTCCCATAAATCCAATCCCAGTCACGATATTGGTCAGCAATCTCATGAATGCGTGCCCAGTCTTTCTCAGTCAGTTCATATTCCTGAATACCGCCTTCTTCTTCAAAAATATATTTTAACAACATTTGTCTAAACTGGATTCTATCCATATCCTCATTCAAATGATCGCGGATATTCGTGACCCGGCTCCGGACTGACTTAATGCCCTTAGATTTGTATTTCTCTGCATCCGGATTAAGGGCGCGCGCAACATTATCCAAATTGACATCAAACATCAGCGTCCCGTGGCTGAACATGCGGCCTCTTGTAGAAAACTGCGCATTACCCGAAATTTTCTTATCACCGACAATCAGATCATTCCGGCCTTGTAATTCAGCATCGACACCCATCTGATGCAATGCGCGGATGACCGGCTTTGTGAATTTTTCATAGTTATGGAAACTATCGCCGTCATCCTTGGTAATAAAACTGAAACTCAAGTCGCCTTCATCATTGTAAACCGCACCCCCACCGGAGAGTCGCCGGGCCACACTGACATCATGCTCGCGGACATAATCCATATTAATTTCTTCAACGACATTTTGGTTCTTTCCGACAATGACGGTCGGTGTCATGCTGTAAAATAACAAATATGTCTCATCAATGCTTAATTCGGTCAAAGCGTATTCTTCAATAGCAAAATTTAAATTTACGTCCATGATTTCTTGATTATTGATATATTTCATGTCACTCACCTCTGCTTCAATTCCGCTGATATTGTCCTCTCTTAATGTAAAACGAAAAATCGGGCACGTCCAATCATTTTATTTCACTAAAGGGGGAAAATCACCTCTAAATATGTTAGTCTATGAGTATTAGATTTTGATGTAGATAAGAGGTGGCCAACCATGTACAAAACGGTTTTATTCGACGTCGATGGGGTTCTATTAAGTGAAGAAAGATATTTCGATGCCTCAGCATTAACCATATGGGAAATGCTGAACAGCGACCATTATTTGGGGCTTCATCCCGAAGCCTTTACACCGGCACCCGGTGAACCGGTCATCCGCCAAATCCGGGAAGATATTTTCGCTCAAGATGACGTACTGAATTTTATTAAAAGCCGCGGCATTAATGCGAACTGGGACATGGTATTCCTAACATTTTCCTACCAGTTGCTGCATATCTGTGCGCAACTGTCTGAACGATACCAGACCGATGTTGTCACTGCTTTAACAGGTGATATCGACCGGGAAACATTAATATCGATTGGTGAACTCATTGAACAATCCGAAATCGATATACATACAGACTATGAAATGTTCGTTAAGGATTTTGAAACAAGCACCGTGGAAAAACAGCAGCTTTTACTCTATCTTAACGACCTTGCTTTTGAAAAATTAGGCGTCAAAACTGAAGCTTTTTCACGCAACAGCAGTCTATGGGATGTTTGCCGGGAGGCGTTCCAAGAATGGTATGTCGGATCCGAAAACGTCGTCCATTCCACCGGAAAACCACCGATTCAACAGGGTAAAAAAGGCTTCCTAGCCAATGAAATTCCTGTTGTCAGCCAAGAGGCAATGACATCTGTTTTCACATCTATTAGTCAACACGCGACACTAGGAATCGGCACCGGACGCCCCAAACTTGAAACTCTCGAGCCTTTGAGTGATTTAGACGTGCTTAAATTCTTTGACCGTAATCGCATCGTGACCGCGAGTGACGTATTGGAAACGGAAGAAGCCCATCCTGATCTCGCACCACTCGCCAAACCACAGCCATATACTTATGTGCAAGCCTTATTAGGAATGGACCAAGGCGCACATACCGCGTTAAGCCAGTCATTGCCACTGTCGGAAGGCGACCAGGTTCTTGTCGTCGGGGATTCCATCGCTGATTTGATGGCCGCCCGCTCCATGGGTGCCCGCTTCGCCGCCGTACTGACGGGGTTATCAGGGCAAAAAGCCCGAACCAAGTTTGAAGAATTGGAAGCTGACTATATTTTTGACGATATGCACGGAATACAAACACTGTTTGAGTGATTAGCACTTGAAAAAGGAGGTCTGTTTCAACAGCACCTCCTTTTTCATAGTGGTTCAATGCGCCGTTCTCCCCATCATAACAAGACTTTTCACTTAATAAACCTATTCATTTTGTATATAATTGAATAAAAGGCATGACAGATTGCAAAGAAAGAAGTGATAGGACTATCGACGGTCAACCCAGTTATGGAAAAAAGGTTCAACATCGTAAACTATCTAAGAAACAAGTGTTCAAACGTAGTATTTTTGTCTTTATCGGGGTCGTTCTTGAAGCGGTTGCGTTAGAAACATTTCTTGTCCCTAACGGCATTATTGATGGTGGCATCGTTGGAATTTCAATTATGCTTTCCCATCTCACCCATATCCAGATCGGTATTTTCTTATTCTTGTTAAATATGCCCTTTTGTATCCTCGGCTATAAACAAATGGGCAAAACTTTTACGGTTACCTCAATCCTTGCTATTACCGCCTTATCCATTTTTACAGCTCTACTTGTTCCTGTTCCGAAATTCACGGGTGATTATTTATTAGCAGCCGTCTTTGGCGGTGTCCTTTTAGGTATTGGGGTTGGGCTTGTCGTGCGAAATGGCGGCTCTTCTGATGGAACCGAAATTTTAGCTGTCCTTACGAATAAAACAAGCCCATTCTCCGTCGGCGAAACCGTGATGTTCGTCAACATCTTCATTTTAGCCAGCGCTGGCTTTGTGTTTGGCTGGAACAATGCCATGTACTCGCTTATCGCTTATTTTATCGCTTTTAAAATGATTGATATCACGGTGGAAGGCCTGGAATCTTCCCGGTCCGTCTGGATTATTAGTAATTACCCTGAAGAAATTGGCAGCGCCTTAAATGATCGATTGGGACGAGGCATCACTTATCTGAACGGTGCAGGCTACTACTCAGGTGACGATAAACAAGTCATATTTATTGTTATTACAAGACTTGAAGAAGCTAAACTCAAAAATATTGTTGAAGATATTGATTCTAAGGCATTTCTAGCCTTTGGTGATATCCATGATGTTAAAGGCGGGCGTTTCAAAAAACAAAAGATCCATTAACAAAAAAGTGCTGGAAGTTAATTTATAACTCCCAGCACGTGTCCTTCTAGTAAGAATCAGTGTTATGGCCTTCCTGTTCGGCTTCTTTAACAGCTTCTTCGGTGTGGGCCGTTCCGGCTGGTCCATGACCCATGTCTTCTTTGGACATGTTCTTATGGTTTTCAAGCCCTTCAGCGACCCGGCGTCCATACTCCTTATCACATTGGGTGAGATGATCAATCATCTGCTCTTGGATTCTCGTATGAGATTGAGATAAACCATTCACGAGGTTCTTAATGAGCTCATTCTTCTCAAAATCATCAAGCGCCCGGTATGTGTCACCTGCTTGCTTATAATTATCAGCACGATCGATACTTTCATGCACCAAATTGCCTTCAATATGAGGGGTGTATTCCTCTCTTGACCGGGATGTTTCTTCCAATCCGTTCAGCGATGACGGTTCATAATTAATATGTGGATTTTGCCCCTCAGCTTTATCGGTGTAGTATGACATTTGCCCCCCGCGCTGATTGGTTGCCACATGTTTTTTCGGGGCGTTAATCGGTAAATGCAGATAGTTAGCTCCGAGCCGATATCTCTGCGTATCTGAGTAAGAATAAGTCCGGCCTTGAAGCATTTTGTCATCAGAGAAGTCTAAGCCGTCAACAAGGACCCCGGTACCGAAAGCCGATTGTTCCACTTCATTAAAATAATCTTCAGGGTTCTTATTCAATACCATCCGGCCGACAGGATGCCACGGGATTTGTTCTTTTGGCCAAAGTTTTGTGTCATCGAGTGGATCAAAATCCAACTCGGGATGATCATCGTCACTTAGAAACTGTACATAAAGCTCCCACTCCGGATAATCACCACGTTCAATCGCTTCATACAAATCTTGTGTTGCGTGATTAAAGTTTTGACCTTGGATATTTTCTGCTTCTTCTTGAGTTAAATTTTTAATCCCTTGTTTGGGTTCCCAATGATACTTAACAAGAACGGCTTCACCTTCCTCATTTACCCACTTATATGTATTCACACCGGAACCTTGCATCTGTCGATAATTCGCTGGGATGCCCCAAGGTGAGAATAAAAATGTCAGCATGTGTAGCGATTCAGGCGAGTTACTGCAGAAATCCATAATCCGTTCAACATCTTGGATATTGGTTACAGGATCTGGCATAAATGCGTGAACAAGATCCGGAAATTTCATCGCATCACGAATGAAAAAGACTTTGAGATTATTACCAACAAGATCCCAGTTACCGTCTTCCGTGTAAAACTTAACCGCAAAACCGCGCGGATCACGGACGGTTTCAGGCGAATGCCGGAATTGATTCACCGTGGAAAATCGGACAAAAACAGGCGTCTGCTTACCGGCACCTTGAAAGACTTTCGCACGTGTATATTTGGAAATGTCTTCATCGCCCACTTTTCCATACGTTTCAAAATAACCGTGCGCCCCCGCACCGCGGGCATGAACGATACGCTCAGGAATTTTTTCACGGTCAAAGTGTGAGATTTTTTCAATAAAGTGATAATTCTCAAGGGTTGCGGGTCCGCGGTTCCCTACCGTACGAATATTTTGATTGTACTTAACCGGTTCGCCCTGACGTGTCGTTAGGGTGTCGTCATTTTCACCTTCTGTCATGCGCTTATCATTGGATCCCATTTGATCCATTTTCTTGTCATTGTTTTTTCCATTTTCTTGATCCATGACTGTCCGCCTCCAACTTAAGAAATAGTAAAAAGTATACAAGTTCTAGTCTTCTTTAACATAAGATGGAATATACGTCCTGAACCATTAAGAATCGACATCAAATTATAATAGTTATAATTAAACATTGACTTTAACGTGATTATTATTTAAAATAAAAGGGTAATGGAAGAACAACAACATAGATGACTTGCTGTATTAAGGAGATACGGTCCCAAAGCGATTTTCAATTAAAATCTCCTTTTTGCAATTACAATACTTATTCTATGAGGAGGAATCGGTTCATGTCTGAAGAAAAGAAACAAAATAGAATGACCACTGCAGCTGGTGCGCCGGTTGCGGACAATCAGAACTCACAAACGGCCGGTAGCCGCGGACCTGCTTTGATTCAGGACTTTCATCTATTAGAAAAGCTTGCACACTTTAATAGAGAGCGTATCCCTGAGCGCATTGTTCACGCAAAAGGGGCTGGCGCACATGGCTACTTTGAAGTAACGAATGATGAGATATCAAAGTATACCAAAGCTGATTTCCTTAGTGAAAAAGGGAAACGCACTGATATGTTCATCCGTTTCTCAACGGTTGCCGGTGAATTAGGTTCTGCCGACACTGTTCGTGACCCACGTGGTTTCTCAGTTAAATTTTATACAGAAGAAGGCAACTACGACCTCGTTGGTAACAACACACCGATTTTCTTTATTCGTGATGCCATTAAGTTCCCTGACTTTATTCATACGCAAAAACGCAATCCAAAGACTGGCTTAAAAGATCCTAATATGGTATGGGATTTCTGGTCATTATCACCAGAATCATTGCACCAAGTAACCTATTTACATGGTGACCGTGGTATTCCGGCAACTTTACGCCACATGAATGGATACGGTAGCCACACTTATAAATGGGTTAATGCTGACGGTGAAGCGTTCTGGATCAAGTACCACTTTGTTAGCGACCAAGGGGTCAAAAACTTGGATCCCGAGTTAGCCGATAAAACTGCTGGTGAAAACCCTGATTATCACAGAGAAGATCTTTACAACGCCATTGAGCAAGGGGATTATCCTTCATGGACATTATACGTTCAAATTATCCCTTACGAAGATTATAAGACATATAAGTGGGATCTATTTGATGTGACAAAGACAGTGTCCCAAGAAGATTATCCACGTATCGAAGTGGGTCGTATGGTATTAAACCGTAATCCGGAAAACCATTTTGCTGAAGTTGAACAAGCTGCCTTTGCACCAGGTCAATTCGTTCCTGGAATCGAAGCATCACCTGATAAAATGCTTCAAGGCCGTATCTTCAGTTACGCCGATGCCCACCGTTATCGTCTAGGCGTCAACCATCACCAAATTCCAATTAACCAGCCTATTAATGGCGTCAACAATTATCAACGTGATGGTTATATGCGGGTCGATGGCAACAGCGGTGACGCACCCAATTATGAACCCAACAGTGTCAATGGCCCAACGGAAGATCGGACAACAAAAATCAAGCCATTTGACGTCGAAGGTGAAGCGGACAGCGTCGCTTATGATAGTGAAGACCACTATACGCAAGCTGGCGACCTTTATCGCCTAATGAGTCCAGAAGAGAAAACGCGTCTTGTAGAAAATCTTGCTGATCATATGAGACCTGTTGAAAGTGATGAAATTAAATTACGTCAAATCAAGCATTTCTACAATGCTGATCCTGAATGGGGCAATCGTGTCGCTGAAGCCCTAGGATTATCCGTACCGAGCGGTGTTAACTAGTTTTTTAGATACAAAGAGATGGTAGTCTCGAAACTGCCATCTCTTTTTTTATGGAAAGCTATATTAATGGTCGTTGTTGATTGGACAGAAAGGCGTGAGAGTTAAATCGTAAAATAAGTGATGATCGATAGACAGACCGACGTTATGGCCATCGCAATCAGCGGTTTCAAGGCTTTAGTCCGTAAAGCTTTGAAACTCACATTAAGCCCAAGGCCCACCATAGCGGCTGTCAAAATAAACGTCGATATTTGTCCAACACCGTCCATGACTGATTGTGGAACTTCAATCATATTCCCAATCACATAGCTGCCGAGAAGACTCATGATAATGAACCCGATCAGAAACCAGGGAAATTCAACTGTTGTATCGTCACCCTCTGCTTTGGCAGCTGACTTTTTTTTCATCCAATACATCAAAATAAAACATAAAGGAACGAGCAAAAACACACGGCCCAATTTAGCCAAAAGCGCGATAGCTAGCGAATCTTCACCCGCCGGGGCAGCCGCTAATGCAACGTGAGCAATCTCATGCAAACTGATGCCTGACCAAATCCCGTAATCCATACTATCCAAAGGCAAGAATGGTCGTAAAACCGTGTACATAATCGCAAATACGGTACCCATTAATGCAATAATGCCTACCCCTATGGCCGTATCCTCCTCCTTAGCTTTGACAATGGGTGACACGGCTGCAATCGCGGCTGCACCGCATACACCAGTGCCTACGCCAAGGAGTAGAGACAATGATATATCCGCTTTTATCCATCTTGCTATCAACAAAGTTAAAAGAATGGCAAAGACAATAGTTCCGATGTCTCGGGCCAATAACGGTAATCCCTGATTCAAGATCACATCAATATTGAGCTTCAAACCATACAGAACGATCGCATAACGTAGTAGTTTTTTTGCCGAAAATTCAATGCCTGGACGAATGTTTTCTGGATAGCCAAATAGTTGTCGATAAATAATAGCAATAATAATAGCGCAAGCGAGCGACCCAATTTTATTAAATCCAGGAATCACGGCTAACCCATACCCTAACAAAGCAATCACGAATGTAAAGGCAATGCCGCTCACCCACTTTTGAAATGGTGAGGGATTCGGACCGCCATTTCCCTTTGTTGATTGCATTGCTTCACCTTGTTCCTTCGCAGCTGCACCGCTCTTCATATGTGTCAAGACCTTCACCCCCAAGTTATTGCTTACATATCCATCATATGGTGGGTTCTATCATAAGTAAAATTAATTATTTATATAGTTATAATAAGTGATATTATATAGTTGAGATGTAGATAGGTAACGGAAAATGAGGTGAATATATGCTCGATCAACAATTGCTTGTCTTTGTGACGGTTGCCGAAAGAAAGAATTTTTCCCGGGCTGCCGAGGATCTTCATATAACGCAGCCAGCTGTGAGTCACTATATTAAAATTATTGAGGAGAACATGGGGACAAAATTACTGGAACGCAATAACAAAGTCGTGAATCTGACAAAAACGGGTGAAGTCGTCTTCCCTTTTGCTAAGGAGATACTTGGACTTTATTCACGCATGCAGAATGTAGTCGATGATATGATGCACACAGCAAAAGGCAAACTAACCGTTGGCGCCAGTTATACATTCGGGGAGTATGTTTTACCGCATGTGATCGCGGATTTGCGCCGGGAGTATCCAGACATTACGCCATCGATTACGATTGGCAATACGACAGAGATCGCCCAACAAGTGGCCAATCGTCAACTGGATGTCGGCATTGTTGAAGGTGATGTCACCCTCAGCCACCTTTATATTGAACCTCTTGCCAATGATTTAATGGTTGCGGTCGCCCGCACTGGACACCGGATCACTCAAAAGCGTCCATTAACATTATCTGAATTAGAAAAAGAAACATGGATCATTAGAGAACCTGGTTCCGGAACACGTGAAGTGACGGAACGGATGTTTACCGAGACAGGCCTATACCCTGAATCAGTGATGGCGTTTGGCAGTACACAGATTATAAAAGGGGCGGTTGAGGCTGGCCTTGGCATCTCCTTTTTATCACGATGGGTCATTCGAAAAGAATTGGAACTCGGTACCATTCAGATTCTTGATATGGAGCCCTTTCCATTTAAACGCCAATTTTCATTAGTGACCCAAGCAACTCCTTTTCAAACGAAGGCTATGGAGATTTTTGTCGATTTGTTACACCAAAAAGTCGCGGAGGATAATGATATCTGACCCCGCTAACATCTAGCGGGGGTTAGATGGCTTTCAATCCATTCATTCTTGGATACTATGTCTTCTAGACATTTTCATTCTAAAGGAATACATATCAGAAAGAAACTTGCCTTTATAATATTCAATTAACTGGCCGTTGGCATCGTACATCATTCTTTCGGTCGTTAATAGAGACAAATTGCTGGGGTCAGCTTGAAGGATGTCAGCATCTTCTTGACTTGCTTGCTCACAAGTAACAATCTGTTCAGCATCCCAAAACTGGAAATTTAGATCTCGCTCCAATACATCATATAATACTGCCTGCGTAAGGTCGTAATGAATCAATTTCTCACCGATTTCAATAGGATAATAATGCGACTCAATGGCCACCGGGATTTGGTTTTTTGAACGCAGGCGTATGATATAATAACATTGTCCCTGAAAATCATCGATTGATTTCAGATTAGAAGGGGTTGCTACTTTTTTGTAATCTAATAATGTGATATCTAAATGTTTGGCAATTTCAGTGAAATTGGTAATGCTCAACCACTCTTGGACAGGACGATCGGAAACAAACGTCCCCCGCCCATGCCGCTTTTCTAAAATCCCCTCTTGTACAAGAGTTGAAACAGCTTCACGAACAGTACTGCGACTGACATTATATTCATCCATCAATTCTCGTTCACTTGGAATTTGCTCCGTATAATACCCTTCCTGAACCCTTTTTTCGATGATTTGACTTAACTGGGCATGAAGGGGTAATGGACTTTTTTGATTTAATTTCATGACATAATCCTCCATCTTTAACTGTTAACGACCTTCCATATAAAGTTGTTATCTTTATTATCAATAAAATGGGCTTAGAAAGCAAAAAATATAAAAGTTCACGTGGAGACAGGACAACTCACAACCTGGAGCACCCGTTCAGAAAACATTTGCCCTACTCGGTATGATTAGTGGCATATCATTCTTCGGATTACTCGTCATCCCTGGATCACCGGGTTTTTTAAGTACACCTTCATGGATTGCTCTTTTTGTGTGGATCATCATTGGTGCGGTTTTTTATGCAACAAAAGTGAAGTATTTTAAACAATTAAGCAAAAGCGAGCTTGATTACCTGATTTTAGGGACGTCCAAGGAATCAAAACAAGATATAGCTAAATAAATATCAGAAAATTTTTATTTGAGTGTTGACTTCTAAGTTTGCGCTGTTTATCATAATATATAGTACACTGGTACGGACGTCGTATCGTCATTGACCGATAAGGGTTTTTCAAATCCCAACTGGTACGGACGTCACGTTGTCCTAACCAAATTTCTTTAAGAAGGAGCGACAAACATGGCCAAAACTGAAGCTGAATTAACAGGTACGAAACTAAAACTGACACCAAGTGAGGCAATTGTTGAACAACTTCTCGCGGAAGGCATTAATCAAATCTACGGCATTCTGGGATCTGCGTATATGGATATGCTCGACCTCATGCCGACAGCGGGAATCGATTTTATTCCTGTACGCCACGAACAAAGTGCCGCCCACATGGCTGATGCTTTCACACGGGTGACAGGTAAAGCTGGCGTGGTTATCGGGCAGAACGGACCTGGCATTACAAATATGGTGACATCCGTTGCTGCCACTAATATGGCCCATACACCAATGGTCGTTATTTCACCATCTGCAGGTACCCCTTCAATTGGTTGGGATGGCTTCCAGGAGTGTGACCAGGTATCAGTGTTTGAATCCATTACTAAAGAGACTGTTCGTGTTCCTCATCCAAGTCGCGTGGCGGATTGCTTAAGGACAGCCTTCCGGATTGCTTATGCTGAACGTGGTCCGGTCTTATTTGATATTCCTCGTGACTACTTTTATGGCGAAATCGAAACGGAAATATTAGAACCGCACCAATATAGAGTTGCGCACAAAGGATACGGTGACACAGCTAAAATTGACGAAGCTGTTGACCTCTTAGGTCAAGCCAAAAATCCGGTGATTATTTCCGGCCGCGGAGCTGTCGATAGTGATGCCATTGAGACCGTCAAATCCATTAGCGAATATCTTACAGCACCCGTCGCTGTATCATATATGCACAATGATGCCTTTCCAGATAACCATCCGCTCGCTGTTGGGCCTATCGGCTACATGGGATCAAAAGCAGCTATGAATACATTAAAAGATGCTGATGTCGTTTTAGCCATTGGAACACGGCTATCCGTATTTGGCACCTTACCATGCTATGACATTGATTATTTTCCGAAAAATGCTAAGATTATTCAAATTGATGTCAATGCTAGAAATATCGCAAGAACGCACCCTATCGAAGTGGGTATCTTAGGTGATGCCAAGGCTGCTAGTGATGAAATCTATAGTCGTTTGGCCGACCAATATCCTAATATAGACCGTAACGAAAAACGCCTGAATCAAGTTTCCAAAATGAAGGAAAAGTGGAAACAAGAATTGACTGCTGAAGCGATGGTCGACGGTCATCCCATGAATCCAAGAAGAGCCTTACTCGAGATATCCCAATTATTACCGGATAACGCTATTGTCACATCCGATATTGGTAACACTTCCTCGACATCTAATGCCTATTTAACATTTAATCAACCACGCAAGCATTTGGCTGCCTTAACGTTCGGTAACTGTGGCTTTGCCTATCCTGCCGCTATGGGTGCTAAGTTAGGTGAACCGGATTGCCCGGTTGTTGCCATTGCTGGTGACGGTGCATGGGGAATGAGTCTCCATGAAGTTAGCACCGCTGTTGAGCAGAATCTTCCTGTCGTCGCTTGCGTATTCAATAATGGCGCCTGGTCGGCGGAGAAGAAAAACCAAGTAGATTTTTATAACAATCGTTTCGTTGGTGCCGATATTGACGGACCTAACTTTGCCGAAGTAGCCAACAGTATGGGAGCCAAAGGCATCTACGTCAATACGCCTGAAAGCTTGATCGATGCTTTCAAAACGGCACTCGAATGTGACAGACCGGTAGTCTTAGATATTCAAGTTGATGGGACACAACTTGCGCCGCCATTTAGAAAAGATGCTCTTAATAAACCAACACGTTATTTAAACAAATATAAGCACCTTGACCACCGCAACTGGTAAGTTCCTTGAGCAGGAAGACCCTGTGTCTTCCTGCACCCATTCACTTTTTCTAAAAGAGGGGTGATTGAATATGATCATTGGTGTTCCCAAAGAAATCAAAAACAATGAAAACAGAGTGGGTATGACTCCCGCCACCGCACACGCTTACAATGAGCATGGACATCAAGTCCTCGTCGAATCAAAAGCTGGAATCGGTAGTGGTTTTTCAGACGCAGCATATAAAGATGCAGGTGCAACATTGATTGACGATCGCGCTGAAGTATGGAATCAGGCCGACATGATTGTCAAAGTAAAAGAACCCTTAAAAGAAGAATTTCACTATTTCCATGAAGGTTTAATTCTATTTACCTACCTCCATTTAGCTGCTGAGCCTGAATTAACAGAAGCGTTAGTCAACAATAAGGTGACAGCCATCGCTTATGAGACGATTCAATTAGACAACGGTTCTCTGCCCCTTCTCACACCCATGAGTGAGGTTGCAGGGCGGATGTCCGTACAAATTGGGGCTCAATTCTTGGAGAAGCCGCACGAAGGGAAAGGCGTTTTGTTGGGTGGTGTCCCTGGTGTGAACGCTGGTCGTGTCGTGATCCTAGGCGGCGGGATTGTTGGCACAAACGCAGCTAAAATGGCTCTAGGGTTAGGAGCTCAAGTCACGATATTAGATATTAATCCGGGTCGTTTAAGGGAAATCGACGATCGATTTAGTGGCCGTATCCAAACCCTGATATCAAACCCATTTAATATCGCTGAAGCCGTCAAATCCGCCGATTTGGTCATCGGAGCTGTACTCATTCCCGGTGCCAAAACGCCGACTTTAATTTCAGAAGAGATGGTTGAAGCCATGGAAGCGGGCTCAGTATTAATTGACGTGGCCATTGATCAAGGAGGAGCAATTGAAACGATGGATCACATTACAACCCATACGGAACCAACGTATACCAAACATGAGGTCGTTCATTATGCCGTGGCCAACATGCCTGGAGCTGTTCCCCGGACATCGACGATTGCTTTGAATAATGTCACGTTTCCATATGGGCTCAATATCGCGAATAACGGCTATGAACACGCCGCTTCAACAAACAAAGCGCTCGCAAAAGGCATTAATGTGGTTAATGGCCATGTCGTTCATGAAGCTGTTGCCAAAACACATGGATTCGTTTATTCACCTATTATTCAAGCACTTTCAACCGGTTCCCAAAGTCTGATTAGTTAGGAGTGTGAATTATGAATTCTTTTACAGAGAATGAAGACTTGCTCGAAAAAGACGAAAAACACCTATGGCATCCGATGCATAAATCCAACGACAGCTCACCAATGATTGCTGCTAAAGGAGACGGCGCTTGGTTTAAAGATACGGAAGGCAAGCAATACATGGATGGGGTGTCGGGGTTATGGTGTTTAAACTTAGGTCACGGTCGTAAGGAAATTGCCGAAGTCGCCTACCAACAAATGGTTGAATTAAGTTATTTTCCTTTAACCAACAGTCACATACCAGCAATCCAGCTTTCCGAAAAAATGAGTCGTCTACTGCCGACAGATTATGTCACCTTTTTCTCTAATAGTGGCTCGGAAGCCAATGAAACAGCTTTTAAAATGGCGAGACAATATCATAGTCAAAATGGGAATCCAGGAAAGTATAAATTTATCTCTCGTTATCGGGCCTACCACGGTTCGACGCTTGGGGCTTTAAGCGCAACGGCTCAAGCGAACCGGCGGGTGAAATATGATCCCACCGTTCCAGGCTTTTTACACGTTCCACCGCCCTACAGCTATCGGAGTCTATTCGGTCCGGGAGAAGAAGGTGATGTGGCAGCAGCCGACTACGTTGAGGAAGTCATAAATTGGGAAGGGGCTGAGACGGTCGCCGGTATGATATTGGAACCCTTCATCTCAGGCGGCGGCGTCCTCATCCCTTCTAGCAACTATTTAAAACGAATTTACGACATTTGTCAAAAATATAACGTCCTTATGATTGTTGATGAAGTCGTGTCTGGATTCGGCCGAACTGGTCAAATGTTTGGCTTCATGCATTCTGAAGGCGTTGAACCGGATATGATTACCATGGCTAAAGGGCTAACCAGCGGTTATTTACCATTAGGGGCAACGGCTGTGAAACGTGATATCTATGAATCTTTTAAACAATCGGGAACCGACAACCATTTCCGCCATGTCTCTACTTACGGTGGTCATCCTGCGGCCTGCCAAGTCGCATTAAAGAACATTGAGATTATTGAAAGAGATAGTATCGTCGAGCGCGTCAAGGAATACGGCGGATCCATCCTTAGTGAACTATATGAACTTAACCAGTCAAGCAATGTCGGTGACGTTCGCGGGATCGGTTTTCTCTATGGCATTGAATTAGTCGAAGACAAATACACCAAAGCCCCTGCATCAAGCGAATTAATTGGAAAAATTATAACGGCGTGCAAAGACCGGGGGTTAATCATTGGCAAAAACGGTGACACAGTACCGGGATATAACAATGTGTTGATCTTGGCTCCACCTTTATCTTCAACTGTTGAAGACCTAAGATTTCTCGTCGACACAGTGAAAGACGTGATTTTCGAGGCGACAAATGATAACCCGAAGTAAGCTGGTAAAATCCGATGGCAATCAATGCCACCGGATTTTTTATCGTTGCTGTAACACAGCTTCAAGAGTGTGTTTCTTCTCGGAACACCTAAAGCGCCTGTTTCACTTTCTTGGCCACATCTTTCGGAACCCACTTTGTCCAGACATCTGTATGATTTTTCAGCCACCAATGAGCCGCCTCTTTGGCTGAGCCATCATTATCTTCCATATAGACAAGTCCTTCATTGGTCAGCTTACTGCTAGTATGATATTGTTTCAGAAACTTAACAATCTCCGGTGATGTATTAGTTAGATCCGCATTGATCGCAATTGGGATTTCTTGTTGTGGAAATGCTGTTCCATAATTTTTATTCCAGACTTTAGGGTCATAATCAGGTTCTTCTAATTTCGTCATATCATATTTTCCTAGGATCCAACTTGGTGAATATGAGTAACCTAACCAAGGTTCACCGGCATCATAGGCCTTCTTAAGAGAAGTATTAAGTGCCATGCCTGAACCTGGAGAGAAATAATTATACGTTTTATCAAGGTTATACGTCTCCATTTTTTGTTTAAGAACCTTATCAGCTCCCCATGATGACGGTGAACCAACAATACGTCCTTTATCCTTCTTTTTTGAAGCCTTAAAGAGTTCCTGATATTTAGGTAAATCTTTCACTGAATGCAAATCGGGAGCCATAGGTTCAATGCCACGCTTTGGATCACCTTCAATGACATAGGTCGGAACAAAGTAACCTCGCTCGGTATCCCCAAAGTTGACGCCTATCTGTTTGATTTTGCCATTTTCAATAGCCTTATCATAGGAATCCCCCATGCGGTTTCCCCATATTTCCATATAAACGTCGATGTCTCCTTGTTTCAAACCCAAAAGGGCGATGGACATGGAGTTCCTTTCCACTTTCGTTTTATACCCGTAACCTTCTTGTATGATAGTACTAGCGATTTGGTTATGTAGCCGAATACTGTTCCAGCCGGCATCAACAAAAACGATTGTTTTATCCTGATCACCGCCGTTTGCTTTCTCACTGCTGGCTTGATTATTTGTTCCACAAGCAGCTAATAATAACATTGAAATGGCAATCATAATCATTGAAATTGGCCGTAGTGTCTCTGTCCATATCTTCATGTAAGCTTGTCCTCCCTCAGTAAATGAATCGTTTGGATTGACTCAAGATGATGCCTCTATCGACTGCTTTCTATCTTCTGCATCATAGCAGACAGGCTGATGGATCTCCAAACCCACTCAGAGACTATTTGCAGAGCTGAGTTCCCTCAGTAACCTTCAGTAAAGCTCAGTGAACGTCAGTGATACAATTTTGATTTTTTGTATTGAACAAATTAAACAACATTCCATTAATTGGTCTATCATTATCATAGCAATGAATGCTGATGATGCTGTTGCCATAAAAAAATCCCCTTAACAACAATGTTAAGGAGACTATAATTGGAAGACTCATAGATTTTCTAATTGAGCACGATATTTTTAATTTTGTGGATATCGTCTAAGTCCGTTAAACGGCTGACGACATCTTCGTCGACGGATCGGTCAACCGTCAATACCATGATTGCATTTCCACCCATCGCTTGACGCCCCACTTGCATCGTTCCGATATTGATATTGGCTTCACCGAGGATGGAGCCGACTTTACCAATGGCACCGGGTAAGTCACTGTGGTGGATGAGCACCAAATGTTCCTCAGGTGCGACGTCAATGGCGTAATTATCAATTTTATTAATTCGTGCGCCATAACCGTTCAGTAATGTGCCTGAAACACGGCGAATCTCTTGATCCGTTGTGACTTCGACTTGAACACTGCTCGTGAATCCGCCAGTATGTGCAGATTGCTCGATACTATGCGAAATACCGTACTCTTTAGCGAGATGTTCAGCATTAATGATGTTCACACGGCCACCTAAGTAATAGGAGAGGACTCCCTGTAAAATTGTTCGTGTGAGCGGTGTCGTTTCGGTTTCAGTCAGCTCACCTGAGTAGGTCATTTTAACAGATACCGGCGTGCCTTCGATGATTTGGATCACCGATTCCCCAAGCTGGCGCCCCAGCGGAATGTATGGATTGAGTTTTTCCAATACAGCCGGAGAGACCGTCGGCAAATTGACAGCATTGGTAAAACGTCCGTCCTTCAAGTGATCAACAACCTCCTGAGCAACATCCAAAGCGACATTCTCTTGCGCTTCCGCCGTTGAAGCCCCAAGATGCGGTGTCACAACGACCTCAGGCAGGGTTGTTAGTTCCGACTGCTGCAGGGGCTCCTCTTCAAACACATCCAAGGCTGCGCCCACCACTTTGCCGGCCTTAATACCTCGAACAAGCGCATCTTCATCAATGATGCCACCTCTAGCACAGTTGATAATGCGGGCATTCGTCATTTTCTCAATCGCCGCATCGTTGATAAGATGGTGTGTCTCCCTCGTAAGTGGCGTATGAACCGTCATAAAATCGGCTTGCGTAAAAATCTCGTCTAATTCGCTTTTTTCTACTCCAATTTCTTTGGCCCGATCTTGAGTCAAAAATGGATCATAAGCAAGAATCGTCATTTGAAAACTTCTGGCGCGCTGAGCAACTTCGGCTCCGATCCTTCCCATGCCTAGGATGCCAAGCGTCTTACCTTTCAGTTCCACACCGCGATATGATTTGCGATCCCAATGACCTGATATCGTTGATTGATGGGCACTCGGAATATTCCGGGCCAAAGACATCATCATGGCCATGGCATGTTCCGCTGCAGATATCGTATTACCTGACGGCGCATTGACGACTAAAATACCTTTCGCTGTTGCTGCATCCACATCAATGTTATCAACACCAACACCGGCACGGCCGATCATTTTCAATTGATCAGCGGCATTGATAATCGTCTCGTTCACTTGCGTTTGGCTTCTGACAACTAAAGCATCATAGGATTTAATGGTTGCTTGAAGTTGTTCCGACGTTAAGTCTGTTGACACTGTCACTTCCACATTCGGGTCTTCCTGTAATATCGCCAACCCTGCATCGCTGATGGGGTCACTAACAAGGACTTTATACATTCTGACTAAGCACCTCCTGAGCAGCACGCACACCTGCTCCATATTCAATATCCATACCTAATTGCTTCAGACCCATTTCTAGTACGCTGACGGTTGATAGAATATCAACCGGCGTACAGTCACCCATATGACCAATACGAAAGACTTGACCCTTGAGCTGTTTTTGTCCGCCCGCCAACGCGAGTCCATAGGTGTCTTTAACTTGTTTTCGCAGCTCATCCGGGTTATACTGTTCCCCTTTAATAGCGGTGACTGTTGGAGAGGCATCGTCATCCGATACCAACAGCGGCAATCCGTGTGCTTTCACAGCTGCACGCGTCATATCCTTTATAAGGCGGTGACGCGCGAATACATTTTCAAGACCTTCTTCTTGAACAATGTCACACACTTCGTTCAAACCTTGAATGAGTGAAACCGCTGGTGTATATGGGGTTGTGTTTTTCTCATAGGAATCACGACACGCTTGTAAGTCAAGGTAAAATGATGGACGCTTGTTACCTTCAATGACCTGCCAAGCCCGTTCACTTGCTGTGACAAGTCCGAGTCCAGGCGGTAACATGAGTGCTTTCTGTGAACCCGTTACCACCATGTCGATGTCCCACTCATCCATTTGCATAGGAACACCGCCGAGACTGCTGACGGCGTCGACAATGACTAAAGCATCACTGTGCTGATGGACGACCTCAGCATAGTCTTTGACTGGATTTAACACACCCGTTGACGTCTCGCAGTAGGTTGCAATCACTGCTTTGGCATTGCTGTGTTGCTGCAAAAATGACTTTAGTGTATCAGGTGGACAAGCCCGTCCCCATTCCACGTCAAGTCGATGAGTGACAACACCATATTGTTCACATATTGCCGCGAACCGGTCACCAAAGGCTCCCGTGACAACAACAATCACCTCATCACCCGGCTCTAGGGTGTTGATAACCGCCGTTTCGAGTGCAGATGTCCCACTCCCGGTTATCATATAGACCGGTTGTGTCGTTCCAAACAGCGGCTTTAATTTTTCGCTGACAGATGCGAACAATTGAGCAAAATCTTCGCCGCGATGTCCGATCATCGGTTGATTCATCGCATATTTGACACGGTCTGGTACCGGCGTCGGACCCGGCGTCCTTAATTGATCCTTACCTAAAAACATAGCCTTCTCCTCCCAGTTGATTCGTTATAAATTATGGAATGAATGCAAAAATCCCCCGCCGCTCATCAGCAGCGAGGGACGAAAAGCCGTGGTGCCACCCTCATTCACCACCGTTTTCTATCAAACGATGGCCTCTATCGGTTTGTAACCGCGCGATAACGGTGCGACCGGACAACCCTACTCGGTTCGAGCCTCAGTTCAGAAGTGCTTGGATTCCGAAAAGCGCCTGACCGGTTCGCAGCAACCACCGGCTCTCTGAGCATCCGCTTAACCACCCGTCTTCGTCACAACTGTTCGTCAATGTTCGATTAATAGTTCATATTCTAACAATTAACGTTACTACTGTAAAGTATAAAAATCAGTTGGATTTGAATTTTGATTTTCTTTTTGATCTGTTTGATCATCACCATTAATACGAGAATGGAACAAATCTTTTGACGATTCATGGAATACAATGATAAAGTTTTGACAAAATGGAGGCGAGATGACATGAGCGTCTATGATTTTTCAGCTAAAACAATCATGGGTGAGGACAAAGCGTTATCGGATTACAAAGGTGATGTGCTTTTAATCGTGAATACCGCCAGCAAATGTGGATTCACACCCCAGTATAAAGCACTGCAAGCCTTGTATGAAAAATATCATAATGACGGACTTGAAATCCTCGGATTCCCCAGCAATCAGTTTATGAATCAAGAACCAGGATCCAATGAAGCTATTCAAGATTTTTGCCAACTCAACTACGGCGTCACATTCCCGATGTTCAGTAAAGTTGATATCAAAGGTCCAGATGCCCATCCTCTGTTCCAATATTTAACCGAACAAGCGCCTGGCTTCCTTTCAAAGCAAATTAAATGGAATTTTACTAAATTCTTGATTGACCGCAATGGCACCGTGTTGAACCGGTATGCGCCGACAACAAGGCCGGGGCAGATTGAACCTGATCTTCAGGATGTGTTAAAGCGATGATCTGATCATCTTGCAATTTGGTTGACGATGCCGCCAAATGTGTAGATAATCCCGCGAATTTGGCAAATAATCACGCCAATTCAGTAAAAAATCCCACCATGTCACTTCAACTTTCCGTTGCTTCATCATCCAAAGGTAACCATGAAAGCATTTCTTTGACGATCGCATTCAGTTTTTGATCGACCGCATCTTCTCCAAATTTCTGCTTGGCCTTTTCAATATGTGCTAACACCTCATCGTCAAAATGGATAACGGGGACATCTTCTTCTAAATTGTTGTAGATCTCAATAATGTCCTCCAAACCTTGATTCATTTGATCGATGGCGTCGCTGAACGATTGTGTATCTGCTTCATTGGCTTTCATTATCATCGCCACCTTTTTCGTTAAAATTCCCACGTCCATCCGGACGCTGCCAACGCGATTGTGCCATGATAGACGTCAGTTGCCTCAACAACGAGATTCTGATGCTCACCATAATGCGGTAAATGTGTGAGAAGCAGTTGCTTAGCTTCCGATTTTTCCGCAAGTTGCCCGGCTTCTTCACTCGTCATATGACCCGCCTTAGCACCATCCTGACCTTTATAAAAATTACATTCACTAATGAGCAAGTCGGCATCTTGGGCGAACGGTACCAAATCATTGAAATAAGCCGTATCAGCTGTAAAGACTAGCACGCTGGAACCATCGGTGATCCGCATCGCCGCGCACGGAACAGGGTGCTTAGTTTTGATAAAATCAAAATGAAACGGTCCAATGTCCAAGGGTTTTTGAATGTCATACGGAACGGCTTGAGCGATGTTATGAAAATCGAGCTGCTTAAATGATTTCGGCGCCTCCTGATGTCCATAAATCGGTAGCACCGGTAGAGGGTCATCATGCAAATAACTTTGAACGAGCCGTGCAAAGTGCAGTGGCCCAATATCAGCCACGTGATCATTGTGATAGTGCGAGACAATGACCGCATCTAGATCCGTCGGAGCGATATAATATTGTAATTGCGATAAAACAGCACTACCGCAATCAATCAGTAAATTAAAACCCTCATGTTGTAGCAGGTAACCCGTTGTGGCTTCTCCTGCTCCAGGGTAACCGCCCCAAAATCCGACAACCGTTAATTTCATAAGACATCCCCCAAATATGTTATTTCTTGTTCCAAGGTTTGAATGATTGGATTTTTGCTTTTAGACTTGCGGCATCACCGTCAAACGTCATCGCGCGGTCATCAACATAGACAATAGCCGGCACTTTTTCGCCCGTGATGTCGTCGACCTCAATATCATGCTCCTGAAGCCATTGCTGAATCGCTGCCTTGCCGCCTTTATGTAAACTACGCGAAGAAACAACGACAATTTTGTACTTATGACGTAATTCGGCAATCACTTCCTTCATTCCTTCTACCGGTGGATCTACAATGTTCTCCGCTCCCTGATAACCGCTTGTATAACTGTGAATGACACCATCAAAATCAAGCGCAACAGTCGGTTTCCCTTTCATAAAAAAAATCACCTCTCAAGACCTATTATCGCATGAGAGGTGACTAATTATCCTTCTATTACCATATTATCTAACATATACGGACGCAATCGTCATTCTTTTGAATATGAGCGCGCACTCCAAAAAATGAGCGTTCAGCCAAAGTCTATTTATTTAACAGGTCCGCCGCTTGTTCCTTGGCTTGTCGGATACAATCAGGCAAACCAACGCCATCATAGGATGCACCAGCAAGATAAATGCCAGGATAATTCTTTTCTAGGTGTTCCCGAGCTGACGCCAGCCATTCCTTCTGCCCAACTGGATATTGCGGCATCGCTTCAGGCCAACGTGAGACAACATAAAAGTCCGGTTCCGCTTCAATGTCGACCGTGGTTCGCAAATCAGCTAATGCTGTTTGCACAATCGTCTCATCGGACTCATGAATGATCGCACTGTTTCCGGCTTTACCCACATAGCTTCTGACAAGTGCCTTTCCTTCAGGTGCTGCATGTTTCCACTTCAGATGGGTCCAAGTCGCGGCTGTGATCGCCATACTTTCACGCCTGGACACAACAAATCCTGTACCATCTTGTCCAAGATCAACGTCATCAGCATTAAAAGCCATCGCAACGGTAGCAACCGATGTGTTTGGATCGGCATTCGGGCGCTCTAAAAATTCAGGCTCGCCAAGCAGTTGTGCCGTCACATGATGGGGTGTCGCAAATATCACTTCATCCATATCATATTGATCCCCCGTTGATGTCCGCAGTTGATAACCCGCACTCTTCTTGCCAACTGACTTTACAGCCATATTTTTTACAATATTGATCCGTGATGCCAGCTCAGCTTCTAACGCTTCAATCAGTGAACGCAAACCATTGCGCAGCGTAGCGAATTGGCTGCCCGATTTGGGTTTACCTTGACCATAGAGACCTTTGATCAAACTGCCGTGCTCACGCTCAAGTTTCATAAAATCAGGCAAGGTCGTAGCTAAGCTCAGTTTATAAATATCACCCGCATAAATGCCGGACAACAACGGGCTAATGAGATCATCGACGAGCTCCTCCCCAAAACGGCGACTGAAAAAATCGCCAACTGAAATATCTCCATCGTAATGAAGGCTCGGGATCCACAAATCATTCAATACCCGGGCTTTACCATCAGCTGACATTAAAGAATTCCTCACAAATGGGATTAGCTGTGTCGGCACACCCATTCGTGACGGTTTTGGCAGCGGATGAAGCTGCTGATTTTTTAAGATAAACGCTTGCCCTGTCCGATTATCAATCAGATCATTCTCCATGTTTAAATCATGAACGAGTTCCAACATTTCCGGTTTCCGTTTTAGAAACGACTCCGGACCACGCTCAATAACAAAACCCTCTTTTTTGACAGTATCGACTTTACCCCCAAGACGGTCGGAGGCTTCGAATAGTGTAATATTAACGTTTTCTCCTTGGTCTTTAGCCCAGCGATCAAGGTAAAAGGCGGCGGTCATTCCGGTGATTCCGCCGCCAATAATGGCAATGTGTCGTGTCATATTACTCACCTGACTTGTCCAACCGTTTTAACACAACCGTTGCTAAAGCATCAATAAATGGCGCTTTCGCATTTGGCATTTCCGGACGGTAGTAATGGGCACCAAGTTCATCGGTAACGACCTTACACTCGTAGTCGTTGTCGTATAAAACTTCCAAATGATCTGCGACAAAACCGACCGGGCAATAAACAAATGTTCGATATCCATCATGTTCAAATAAATCCCGTGTTAGGTCTTGAACGTCTGGACCCAGCCACGGATCAGAGGTATTACCTTCACTTTGCCAGCCAATCGCATAATGACTCACATTGGCTTCGTCAGCAATTAATTTCGCTGTGGCCTCCAATTGCTGTGGATACGGATCGCCATTGTTAATAATTTTTTCCGGCAAGCTATGCGCCGAAAATACAACAACTGCCTGTTCACGGTGATCAGCAGGCATTTGATCAAACGTTTGTTTAATTTGTTTCGACCAATAATGGATAAATTTTGGCTCATCATACCAGCTTTCCACAGGATAAATGGTCGGTCCACCGATGTTCTCAGTAGCTTCCGTAGCCCTGCCATTATACGATTTAACACTGAATGTGGAATAATGAGGCGCTAAGACAATACTGACAGCTTCATCAATCCCATCTTCCTTCATTGCTTTAACCCCATCCTCAATAAAAGGATGAATGTGTTTGAGTCCTAAGTAATATTGAAATTCATAATCATCCTGAATCTCATTAAGATGTTGTTGTAAGTTCTCAGCTTGCGCTTTGGTGATTTCTGCCAAAGGTGAGACTCCGCCGATTGCCTCATACCGATCTTTAAGATCTTGAAGCGCTTCTTCTGAGGGACGACGTCCATGACGAATATCCGTGTAATAAGGCTCAATATCCTCTGGTTTATATGGTGTTCCGTAGGCCATGACGAGTAGGCCCATCTTTTTTTTAGCCATTACTCAGCACCCCCGTGATTCTTTCTTGTGTAATCATGAACAAATGTTGTTAAACGCTGTAATGTCGCAACATCCGCTTGCGGAAATATCCCGTGACCAAGGTTAAATATAAAACCTGGCTTGCTCCCGCCTTGATCTAAAATGGATTTGGTTTCGTCTTGAATCATGTCCCATGGCGCTAATAGCTTCGACGGATCCAAATTACCTTGAATGGTTTTGTTTGGTGCCAAGTTACGCGCTTGTTCAATGGATAGGCGCCAATCCACTGATAAAACATCAGCCGGTAAATCCGCCCATTGATTAACCAAGTGCCCTGCACCGCTGCCGAAATATATGGTCGGCACATTCATTTTTTTTACCTCAGTAAAGATCTTGTCCATCGTTGGGAAAATATATTTTTCATAATCGTCAGTACCCAATGCCCCAACCCATGAATCGAAAACTTGAATAGCACGCGCACCCGCTTCAACTTGGCTTTTTAAATAAGTAATTGTTAGATCAGCCAATGTATCCATAAGCTCAAACCATTCCGCAGGCTTAGCATACATAAAGCCCTTTGTTTTATGATAATTTTTGGATGGCCCACCCTCAATTAAATAGCTCGAGAGCGTGAAAGGGGCACCGGCGAATCCAATCAATGGGACGTGCAAACGATCGGTTAAAATTTGTACAGTTTCAGGAATTTCCGGTAAATCCCTTTGAACATGTAATTGGCCGAGCTTTTGAATATCGGCCATCGACTGGATCGGATCATCGATCACAGGACCAACACCTTCGACAATGTTGACATCGACACCAATAGGCTTGAGCGGCGTCATAATATCAGCGAAAAGAATCGCTGCGTCAACCCCTAGTTGATCCACTGGCAATTGCGTGACATTAGCACAGACTTCCGGATTTTTATTAATATCGAAAAAGGAATACTGCTCACGAATTTTGCGGTATTCGGGTTGATAACGTCCGGCTTGCCGCATATACCAAACAGGTATGTGGGGAACCGTTTCACCCCGGCAAGCTTTTAGAAAGGTATCATTAAACTGGGTCAAAAACAAACATCCTTCCTACTTCATACAATGCAAACCTCCATTATTGTAACTCAAATAATAATGAGTTGCATATAATAAGTGTTACAATCTATCGATATTTTGTCAAAGATTGCTCAAGCGACTAACAAGCACGACCACCCTACCTCATTGTACCCTTTACAAAAGTGGTTAATCGCTTCCAGTTTTTCATACATAAAATATCTATAAAAAATGGCCTTAAATGCTGCATATAAATTTGAACCCGTGGTCATCATAATGGATGTCGTAGCAATGGGATATAGCCAAGCGGTAAGGCAACGGACTTTGACTCCGTAATGCGCAGGTTCGAATCCTGCTATCCCAGTTTATTTATACTCACTCAATTTCACAGCTACTTCAATATAGCACATGCGTTCGCATAGGGCCACAAAAAAATAAAAGTCTTTTTGCATAAAAATGAACCCCAGAGATCATCCTAATAAATGTCATAACGATGGGATATAGCCAAGCGGTAAGGCAACGGACTTTGACTCCGTAATGCGCAGGTTCGAATCCTGCTATCCCAGTTTATTTATATTCACTCAATTTCACAGCTACTTCAATATAGCACATGCGTTCGCATAGGGCCACAAAAAAATAAAAATCTTTTTGCATAAAAATGAAACCCAGAGATCATCCTAATAAATGTCATAACGATGGGATATAGCCAAGCGGTAAGGCAACGGACTTTGACTCCGTAATGCGCAGGTTCGAATCCTGCTATCCCAGTATTTAAATTTGAATACCAACTTTTGAACAGCACACTGTTTTGCAGTGTGCGATTTTTATTCTACAATAAAAAATAAAATGGTACGAAAGCTATATAATAAAGGCTATGTTAAAGGTCATTGTTGTTTTTGTCATGTTTAACAGAGCCATAATAAAAGGCAAAAAAGCTTGGAGGATCATTATGAACCATTCAGTGGATCGAATTGAACAGACACGTCAGTATTTGCGGAAAATGACAATTTCAACGATTTTGAATCAATATGATAGTGAACTTCTCAATTTAAATCAAGAGCAGCGGCAAACGAAATATAAAAAAATGTTAACTAGTCCCTTTCAATTTTACCGCGGCAGCGCCTACTTGTATTACTATGATGCGACTCAACTGCCGTTTTCCTACCATACACCGGAAGACAAACCAACCTGGCTCCAAGGTGATCTTCACTTTGAAAACTTCGGTGCCTTCAAGGATAAGCAAGGCAACATTGTCTATGACACCAATGATTTTGATGAAGGTTATCTAGGATCCTACATTTATGATGTGTTCCGTATGGCTGTGAGTATCGCACTCTACTCAGAGGAAATGGACTATAGCGAGGATCAACAAAAATCTCTGATCAAACAATATTTAGATGCCTACTATTATCAATTGCTTGCATTCCATGATACGGATAAAAGTCCGAAGGCGTTTAGCTTTCACGAATCGAATACAGAAGGCCCGGTTCAAGATATTCTTCGTGATTTGAAGGACAAAGACCAAATGGAAGCCCTACACGGAATGACGACCCTTAACAACGGTATCCGCCAATTTAGAGAGGATACTGGACTCATACGGTTATCGGATGAAGAACGCAGCCAACTTGAGGCGTCATGGGGTGAATATCTTAATTCCTTGAATGTCGATTTCGATCAAATTGACAAACGATATTTCACAATTAAGGACGCCGTTAAGATATTTGGAGCCGGAACGGGATCCATCGGTCTCACGCGATATTTTATTTTAATTGAAGGCATCGATTCTGATCAAGATGATGATGTCATCCTAGAGGCGAAAGAAGCGCGCATCCCGGCACCTGCTCACTTCTTCACTTTCGATGATCTGATTAATATCGATGAACCGAACCATGGCCGCCGCGTGATCAAGACGCAACGCGCTATGCATTATCTAGAAGATCCTTATCTGGGGCACTTCAGCATTGGTGACCATGACTTTTACGTCAGAGAGAACACCCCTTATGATGAGGAAGTCAGTCGTGATGCATTAACGGATGAAATTAGTATGGGAAAAACAGTGAACACTATGGGCAAGGTAACAGCTAAGGTCCACGCCCGCGCTGATGAAGACGCTGGACACGATTTTCTTACGCATCAAAGTGAACAAGAAATTATCAATGTCATCGATGAGGATTTGGACGGGTTCAAACAGCAACTCACCAATTTTTCCATTTTTTATAAACATCAAGTTCACACCGATTTCAAACTTTTTCAGGCATGGTGTGCCAATGATTTCGGAATTGAGACAGATTAGTTGAAAAGTGCCTTCCGGGGCACTTTTTTTGATTGGCACAAGCATCTTCAATAGAACATGCCCCTCACATACAAAAAAAGACCGCCCTTTTGGACAGTCTTATCTTATGAGAGGTTATCACAATCATTTGTGTCATACGAGATCATGCTCATGTGCGTAAACAGCCGCTTGAGTGCGGTCCTGTACTTCTAACTTATGCAGCACGTTGCTCACGTGTGTCTTAACGGTCTTAATGCCAATAAAAAGTTCGTCAGCAATATCAGCATTCGTTCGCCCCTTACCAACAAGCTTAAGTACTTCCAGTTCGCGTTCGGTCAATTCATCGTGCTGATGTTGAGTATGACGCATGCGGTTAACCATTTTGCTAGCTACTTTATCATCAATAACAGCGTCTTGCATGGTCGCCTTATGTATCGCTTCAACTATATCCTCAGAAGACGTGGTCTTTAACAAATAGCTCGTCGCGCCGGCTTCCAAGGCTGGAAATACTTGTTCATCATCATAAAAACTCGTTAGAATGATGATTTTACAATCCGGATAACTTTGAAGGATCTCTTTTGTAGCGGTGATGCCATCGCCATTCTCCATTATTAAATCCATAAGAATGACGTCCGGGTACACCTCACCTGCCATAGCAACAGCACGGTTACCGCTGTCCGCTTCCCCAACAACAGTCATAGTCTCCTCAATATCAAGGTATGCTTTTAGACCCTTGCGTACCATGTCATGATCATCAACAATCATAACTTTAATAGCTTCACACATTTTCTGCTTCCCCCTTTTGGATTGGCAACCGGGCCTCAACGGCCGTTCCTTCTCCCTTTTGAGATGTGACTGTCATTTTGCCTCCCAATTCTTCACAACGCTCTTTCATCGTTCGCATACCGTATGAAGATAATTTATTTTCAGATATTTCGAATCCTTTCCCATTATCACGGACTTGTAAAAACACGGTACGGTCTTTTTTATACAATTGTAATTTAACCTGATTCGCCTCGGAGTGTCTGAGAGCATTGGATAATGCTTCTTGTAAAATGCGGAATAAGTGATTTTCCATCGCAGCTGACAAGCCCTGTACATCGTCTATATCATCGTTAAATTGAATGTTGGTCTTTTCCGATAATTCGTTCATGAGCTTACAAACACCCTCATATAAAGAATCATTAGAAAGATGAACCGGACGGAGGTGCAAGAGCAACGCACGCATTTCGCCCATCGCCTTAAGCGATAACTCCCGGATATCCGTAATTTGTTGTTTCGCTAACTCTATATCTTTGTCCACAGCTTTGTTGGCCGCCGATGCCATCATACTTAATGCAAAGAGTTGTTGACTCACAGCGTCGTGAAGGTCACGAGCCAATCGTTGCCGCTCCTCTATGGCCGCAGCACTCTTAGCCCTTGTGGCCAAACTTTCCTTCTCATCCGCAAGCTTCTGGAGTGATGTCACCTGTTGTTCGATATCATCAGCTAATTGATTCAATGATCCTTCCAATTGCGCGACTTCATCTTGCTTATCAACAGTGGCCCGGTGCGACAACTTCCCCCTCGTTAACGTTCGGATAAAAATCGTCACTTGTTCCAAACGCCGTTCAAATGATAAATAATCCTTAAATAGCAAAAAACCGCTCAAACCAAAAGTAAAGATCGTCATCAGCACAGTAATAAGCGTGTCCCGCCAGATTGCACCCATATCAGGTGCTACCAACCTGACCAATTGAAATAATGTAAATAGGGCCAGCCCCGAAATCAAGGAGGAATAGGCAATCGTCATCATCCATTTCTTCTTAAAACTTGTTTGTTTAGCCATGCCATCCCCTCCTATACACGATCGATATTTAAGTCAATGATTTTGTAATCAAACTGAAAGTGAATTTTCCGGTCTGCCGCTTCATAATCAGGCGTCTGGTAGTGAACACCTTTTAACCATCCCTCAAAATCTTCTCCATTGATGCTAATGCTGCCGATACGTCCATGAGCCTCAACCGCGAATGCCAGATCATCGGGAACGACAATATCGAAATCGCCAATCCAGCCTCTTAGGTGAATCTCAGTCAATTGTTCAGGTATAAAGGCTTGCGAAAAATCTAACTCATAACTGCCGACAAAATACCATTCATCGAGGGGTTTGACATGCCAATTCGGTTTCTTCTTCTCCATACTTTGAACAATTCTCATGACCGTCGTCGTTTCGTCTTGATCATCTTCTTTTTCATATTGACGGTCCACACCGTCCGCATTTAGTTCATTTGAATTCTTGAGTTCCTTAAGACTTTTAAGCTCCTGAAGTTCCTTCATATTTTGAGCATGATCCTGATGTTTTTCCGCCCTACGTTTCGCATCCTGTTTCCAACTCTCCGGATCATCTTTCCAGCTCTTCAGATCCTCCCACAAGTCTGAATCATCAAATGAAAAGTCGTCTCCATCTTCACCTTCATCGTCGTCATAATCACGATTCAATTCATAACTGCTCTTTTTCTTCTTGTCTTTATTTTTTTTACCGCTAAACAATATCTCGAAGCCAATATAAACAATCAGTAACGGCCATAATCGCCAAAACTGAAACCACTTGAATTCAAGGTAACCACTGTGGGCAGCCATCAACATAGCACCATATCCGATAAACAAAATCCCCCAAGGCTGGGGACGTTTTTTGTTGAAAAGAGGTCCTATAATCGGCCATAAACCGAAAAGGATAATCAAAACCGGATAATACTCAACAATTTCCGTCATTATTTCCCCGGAAATGATCCCAACGTTGACAAAAAGCAACAAGCCCCCTACGACAATAAATATGAGTGCAAATAACAACTTACCAAATCCCGCCATTGTTATCCTCCCTTCATTCACGACCTAGTACCGCTTCTCCTCTAACTTTAACCCTTCACAAGCAGTTTGGGAATAACCTTGCGACTGTGTTTATCTCCGTCTATGGACGGACTTATGACAATCACACACCTATGGGCGAGCGCATAATTTACTGATATAAGTTCCACTGAAATCCCACTGCTGAAGATGGGAAAGGAGGTCACGCATTGGGTATTGAGTTGACATTCATCCACTGGATATATCTTATTTTCATCTTTTTAATCATCGGGTTTATGGTTTTTAAGAGAGACACAACCTTAGTTTGTCTCGTCGGAATTTTTTTGCTTGGTTTGATTTCAACGGCATCGGTTGTCACGGCCATTACCGGTATTTTTAACAGTCTCGTTTATGCCATTACACAGTTATTAAGCACCATTCTCGTCATATCTGTGATTGTCGCATTGAGTCAAGTGATGACGAAAACCGGTATTAATGACGTCATGATCCGGCCGTTTACTAAATTCATCAAAAATCCGACATTGGCATTCTGGATCATTGGTTTAATCATGATGGTCGTTTCATGGTTTTTCTGGCCATCCCCCGCTGTTGCTTTATTAGGCGTGATCTTATTACCTGTAGCCCTGCGTGTAGGTCTTCCAGCGCTAGGTGCAGCGATGGCGATGAACTTGTTTGGCCATGGTATCGCCTTATCTGGTGACTACATTATACAAGGAGCACCGAAGCTCACAGCTGATGCAGCCGGTATTCCTGTCGGCGATGTATTAAGCGCCAGTGTCCCTTTAGTAATCGTGATGGGTGTGGTCACAACAAGTATCGCCTTTTTCCTTTTAAAAAGAGACATGAAAAAAGGAAAATTAACCGTTTCTAATCAGGACATAAAAGAAATTGAGAAACAGCAAGCCACGGAAACAACCGGTTTAACGACAACAGGAAAACAGATGTTCGCGATATTGATTCCTGTGCTTCTTATCATCGATGTTATCGGGATGTCCTTATTCCAGCTCCAAGGCGGTGATGCCACAGCACTTGTCGGCGGTACCGTTGTAGTGATATTAGCAACCATCTCGCTTAGTGCTTATAAAAATGATGGCCTTGAGAAAATCACATCCTATCTTATTGAGGGCTTTCAATTTGGTTTCAAAGTGTTCGGTCCCGTTATTCCAATTGCCGCCTTTTTCTATATGGGTGATTCAGGATTTAAGGCGGTCTTTGGTAATACACTTCCAAGCGGCTCTCAAGGGATTGTTAATGACTTAGGGACGGCTTTAGCTCATATTGTTCCATTAAGTGGAAATGTAGCGGCCGGTACACTTACAGTTGTCGGTGCGATCACAGGTATTGATGGTTCCGGTTTTTCAGGTATTTCACTGGCCGGTTCAATCGCCCATCTATTCGCCTCCGCGATTGGCTCAGGCATTGCCACCTTAACGGCTCTTGGTCAAGTAGCGGCGATTTGGGTCGGCGGCGGCACATTAGTTCCATGGGCGTTGATTCCAGCGGCAGCTATCTGTAATGTCGACGCCTTTGCTTTGGCCAGACGAAACCTTGTCCCTGTCGTCATTGGTCTGATTGTTACGACGATCACAGCTATGTTTCTCCTATAATGATCCTGTGACTAAAACTTTTGTCCCAGCCTATAGATAATCATGTTTAAAGAAATGCTTGCCAGGGTAATTTATGAATAGCTAGTCATTAAAGGAGTTGAGTCACGATGGATCAAAACATGAAACAATTGATTAAAGGACTTAATGAAGACTTGGCCAATGAATATAGTTCTGTGATTATGTACACACATTTTGCCGCAACCGTTTCCGGAATTGACTACAAAGTATTGAAACCTTTCTTTGAATCGGAAATCCCTGACGAACAAGGGCACGCCTTGTATCTCGCTGATAAAATTGCGACGCTCGGCGGTGAGCCGACAACCGAACCGGCTCCCATTGAAAAAGCCCAAGATGTTGAATCAATGCTGAAAGTTGTCCATCAAGCCGAATCAGATACGATTAAGCGTTATGAAAAGCGGCGTGAACAAGCGGAATCACTTGGTCTTACTGAACTTGTCGTTAAGCTCGAAGACATGATTGCTGATGAGACGAAACATAAAGAGGAAACCGAGCGGATCCTCAAAAATCCAAGTCATGAAAGTTTTACGGCGCCCCGCAGCTAAGGGGACGCCGTTTTTTTATGCCCGTTTTCGTGATAGACGTGTGGCAAGCAGTGCATAACCAATCGAAAACACAAGCCCTAACACACCGCTGTAAAGCACTAAATGGATGGAAATATCGGTGAACATCAGCACCAGCGTCTGCACCAGTGTTTGCACAATTAAGAGTCCCATATAAACCAAGCGGAAACTGTAGTGCTTCTGGTCCTCTCCAATGGGATACAACCCAGCCAACGCATGCGGAAATGGATGCTGGCGCAACGGCTGATTCTGTAATGCTGACAAATATAAGAACAGCAAGTGAACCACTAAAACACCCATATTTTTTGGCATAAAAAATAGAATAATACTGCCGATTAAAGTTAATCGAATGAACATCCAGAAGTAATCATTTGTGCGCGCAAAAGTTTTTACATACAAACGCGTATACACATGTTTCTGTGTAAAGGGAACCAGCCTGACCAACCCGTTCAACCATGGTCGCGGCTTAACTCTCGTCCGGATCGATGGGACGTCCGTAATCATATTGGCGAATTTTAAAAATCGGGCATACTGTTTTTCCTCTTCTGCCAGGAGTTGATCCCAGTTCAATAAATGACGCGTACCTAAACTCCGATAAAATACTAAAGTCACAACCACCGCTATAAGGACAAGGATAACGGGAAAAATGATCGGTGATTGCTTAATCCAAAAATATAAGAATACCATCGATACAACGACCCGCATGGATCGATAGCGCCACAAGTCATTCATATGATGCAGATAAGTTTCCCGCCACGAGCAGAACACGTTCCATCCTTTCACGATCAATGAACCGACAAGAACTAGCAAGAGCGACAACCCACGATCATCAACGGTTTGAAAATAAAGCGGGGCGAATATCACAATGACGAATACAATGACGACACTTTGCATCCAGAAGCTGTATAGCCTTGCCTTAGAAAAATACACACTGAGGCGATGCTCCATTGGCAGTAAGTAAACCAAATCCGCCCTCTGTATAAACGTTCTGATCGGCGTCCGAACAGCAACAAACGCTAGGACAACCGTCAGTATGACCGGGGTTGGAAACGATGAATCAAGCGTCGCGATCCATTGTTGGTAATAATACCCTCCAAGAAGGATCAAAATGTATAACCCAAACATGAAGCCGCTGTTTCCCAGAAGCTTCAAATAACGCAGCGCCATTTGCCAATAATCGGAACGCCTTCGCTGCCAAATCGCGATTACTGATCCCATGGCGTTTCCCCTCTCGCAATCGAGATGTACATATCATGAAGCGAGGCTTTGGGTTGCTTGAGCGTGGATCGCAACGTCTCCATATCACCTTGGGCGGCGATCTGTCCGTTATGTAAAATAATAAACCGATCGCAATACTGTTCAGCCGTCGATAAGATATGTGTCGACATCAAAATGCCTGACCCCTCTTTTCTCATCGCCATCATAAAATCAAGAAACGACTGAATGCCGACCGGATCCAAACCAACAAACGGTTCATCGACGATATACAAGTCCGGGCGCACGAGAAAGGCGCACATGATCATCACCTTTTGCTTCATGCCTTTAGAAAACCGCCCCGGATACCAGTCAAGACGCCCTTCCATGCTAAACATCCGTGTTAAATCACCCATGCGCTTCTCATAAACGTCTTTATCAATCTTATAGGCCATCGCGGACAACTCTAAGTGCTCCCGCAATGTTAATTGATCATATAAATCCGGACTCTCTGGTACGAAACCAATATGTGACCGGTATGTTTCGATATCATCATGTATCGTGTGACCATTGACAGCAATAGACCCCTGATGGGCTTCCATCAAGCCGAGAATATGTTTGATAGTGGTACTTTTACCAGCCCCATTCAATCCAACCAAACCGACCATTTCCCCTGGCTGAATATCAAAAGACAGCTGATGAATCACCGGTTGATGATAAGAATATCCCCCGGTCAATGATTGTACGGACAAAAGATCTGACATATATTCTAAAACCTCTTCCCGTGTTTTCTTTCTATTTTATCAAAATCTTTAGGATAGCACTATGTTTTCGGTTGGAGTGTAGCAAGAGTTTTTGTCGAATCAATACGCACAAAAGAAGACTTGACTATTGACGATTCAACTCCGTCTTTTTATGATTAAAGCTAAGAAATGGAGGTCCTTTGCATGAAACGTTTCGTCCTATTTTTGCTTCCCGCACTTTTAATGACTTTTACTGGATGTAGTGACCCCTCATCATCCGCAAGTTCAGCAGAAAATCAGAATATTGACCCACAATCTACTGCAGATGAGCAACCTTCTCAAACGAATAAGGATGATGTCAAAAGGGATTCAACATCTGTAGAAAACCCTACTCATCATCCCTCAACAAACACAGATAATCATACTGATGATCAAAATGCAAAAACTGATTCAGGTTCTAAAACCACCGATACTAGCAACATACATCTTTCCAGTGAAACGGCAGCTATAGAATACTTAAGACGTCAATTAGAAATGGATAACAATGATGATATAGCGTTTAATAATATAGGTGGCGCTCTGAAGACAGATAAAACAGGGTCATACTATACAATCAAACTCATTTCTAAATCTATCCGGGAAAATGGAGGATCAGGAACGGTAGGTATATATAAGGTCTATCAAGATGGGACTTATACTACGTCCAAAAATTAATTTGCGTTATGATCTGTGTTTGTAACGAACCTTCTAATTGACATTATTGTGCTAAGGGAGCAAAGTCTTGCGCATAAAAATCGTCTCTACATAAGGAGCTTCCGGATGAACATCATCTGGATCCGGGAATGACGGTTCATCATATCAGAACTCGTTTGAACACAACCAGCAGTTGGTGTAAACTATTCAAAAAAGATTGAAAAGGATGAGTTAGCATGGTCCATGATCCAAACTGTATTTTTTGTAAAATCATAAACGGCGACATTCCTAGCGCAAAGGTATTTGAGAACGAGGATGTGTATGCTTTCTTGGACTTGAGTCAAGTAACTAAGGGACATACGCTCGTCATCCCCAAAAATCATGAAGCTAATATCTATGAATTGCAGCCGGAAACCGCTTCTAAGTTATTTTCGGTCGTTCCCACGATTGCTCAAGCGGTCGAACAGGCTTTCCAACCGATCGGCATGAATTTGCTTAACAACAATGGTGAACATGCCGGGCAGAGCGTGTTTCATTACCATATCCATATCATTCCGAGATACGGCAAAGGGGACGGTTTCGGAGCTGTATGGCATTCCCATGAGGGTGAATATAGTAATGAAGAGTTACAAAATGTCGCTGCCACAATCACACAAAATTTGTAAGTGCGTTGCTTTATCATCAGCATTTTGCTAAACTACATATAGATTAGTTTATATTAAGAGCTGAGGAGAGATGAGTCATGAAGAGTATTGAGAAGCTTGTCCTAACAGCCATATTATTGGCTGCAGGCACTGTATTGAACGCGTTTGTTCCGGGATATCTGTTCGGCATGAAACCGGATATGATCTTGATTGCGATGTTTTTATCATTGTTTCTGTTTGCCGAACGGAAGCACATCTTGATCATAGGGTTAGCGGCTGGGTTATTATCAGCACTAACATCAACCATGCCAGGCGGATTTATTCCGAACATTATTGATAAAGTCCTAACATCAACCATTTGTTTTACGGTGTTTATAGGTATCAAACGGTTAATACCAAATGACATCGCCGCGTTAGCCATGACGGCTGTCGGAACATTATTGAGCGGTTTCTTGTTCTTGTTTTTCGTCAGCATTTTGGCTAGTTTGCCGAAAAGTTTTGTTGCAATGTTTATCGGTGTAGTGATTCCTGCTGCCGTAATCAACACCATTCTGTTCGGTATTACTTATAAAATTTTGCAGCCCATTATGCTTCGCAGGAAACCATCATTAACACCGTCAAGCACAGTTAAACGCGGCCTTTAAAGGCCGCGTTTTATTACCATACATAGGTTAATCCGATCAACGTCATAATAAAGAGGATTACGCAAGCGGTACCTACGAGCATCTGCGCATATTGCCTGCGGATCTTAGTACTTTTGAATTGATACCGTTTTTGAAGAACCCCCCATCGGAAGGCTGCAATTCCGACGGCGATCACAAGTATGAGAAATGATAGGAGCTTCATAACCTTTTCCTCCTATATTATTTATATGCCAAAGGCTTTGTTAAATGCCTTTCCACTGAAAAAATGAGCGCTCTTGCCAAAACAAACCTTTTAGAAGGAGGTGACCTTTCACATGAGCAAATTCAAATCGTATCTATACGGCTTTACAGCGGGCGGTTTAGCAGCGGGGATAACCGTGCTTCTGAATACGCCAAAACCGGGTAAAGAAGTTCGTGATAACCTGCAAAATAAAGCGGAATCCGTACGTGATACAGTGAATGACTTCCGTAACACGACCGATTCCGTGAAAGCCTACGTTGATGATTTCAAGAACAATCAACTAACCACCATTCAAGCGACAGCTAAAGATATCAAAGGCATTGTCGAGACGTGGCAACGCGATATTCAGCCGAATATCGAACACATTAGACAAGATTTAAAAGACATGCAATCGGAAAGCCGAAACCTCAATCAGGAAAACCATGAACCGGAGAATGACGCTGACTAATCGTCATATCTCCGGTTTTTTTATTTTTTCAGGGCTACGCACCTCCATTGGGACAAGCTCGTTCCAAGATTCGTGCTTTACGGGACAGAATCTTTTCAATGCGGGACACTTTTATTGCAGTACAGGACAATCTCGGGACAGCGCACACTCAACGGGACAAGCTCGTTCCAAGATTCGTGCTTTACGGGACAGAATCTTTTCAATGCGGGACACTTTTATTGCAGTACGGGACAATCTCGGGACAGCGCACACTCAACGGGACAAGCACGTTCCAAGATTCGTGCTTTGCGGGACAGAATCTTTTCAATGCGGGACACTTTTATTGCAGTACGGGACACCCTCGGGTCAACGCACACTTAACGGGACAAGCTCGTTCCAAGATTCATGCTTTACGGGACAGAATCTTTTCAATGCGGGTCACTTTTATTGAAGTACGGGACAACCTCGGGTCAGCGCACACTTAACGGGACAAGCTCGTTCCAAGATTCATGCTTTGCGGGACAGAATCTTTTCAATGCGGGACACTTTTATTGCAGTACGGGACAACCTCGGGTCAGCGCACACTCAACGGGACAAGCTCGTTCCAAGATTCGTGCTTTACGGGACAGAATCTTTTCAATGCGGGACACTTTTATGACAGTACGGGACAACCTCGGGACAGCCTCCCTCCTCTTTCAGCCCAAAATCCATTTTTCCACAAAAATTCAACTAAAAAATGTCTCATAAGGTCTTGATTTTCTTCTAAAATCACAGTAAAGTAATTGAGGATAAAATGATAATGATAATGGAAGTGGGTGAGTCTATGAACTGCTGGAAAACATTTAACATCTTTAAACAATTAGGAACCACGCGTTTAATGGTAGTGTCACTTGGCGGTGCGATGTCATTCTATATCTTGTTTTATTTATTAATGACGGTGAATGGCTATAACGGTCCGTTCCGCTTTAACATGTTACTGTTCTTGGGTTCCATCATTTTAGTGCTTCCTTTGCATAAACTGCTGCATTGTCTGCCTGCATGGCTATCGGGCCATGAAGCTCGCGTCTATTTTGAGAAAGGTCAATGGATGCCGCGAATGCAATGTGTGATTCCTGGAGCTATGCCGAAAAAACGGTATATGAGCGTCACCTTGGCGCCATTCGTCATCCTTTCACTATTTAGTCTAGGCATGACTTTCACCTTTCCTGAGGAAGTTCACTATCTTTCAGCCATAGGCTCATTAAACTTTGGTATGAGCGTCGCTGACATTCTTTACTTCGCTCATATTGTTCGTGCCCCAGCGCAATCCTGGGTTGAAGAAGGACCAGGTCACTGCCGAATTCTCATCAAAAACCACGAAATTGCTTAATAATAACAGCGAGTGCCCCAATTAAGGGGCACTCGCTTCTTTATTTGCCTAAAATAATTATTCATGGAACACATTAAATTGAATTTGATTATTGGCTAAGTCTATCGCTTCCGCCTGCAAATAAAAACGATCTTTGATTTTCAATTGGGTTAAATTGATATAAATTTGCTCCTTATCATCATCAATATGGACCCACTCTGGTAAATCAGTGCCTTTGTTAATAAATTTCAGCACCTCAGAAGGCGGTAACTTAAGCACACCCAATTTTACAGACTTCTCTTTTAATAAAACATTGCCATCCTTGACCGTCGGCGCAAATGTCATCTCAAATGGAATATTAGCGCTGAGAACATTCAACTTCCCGGTAATTTTGGCATCATCATTAATATGAATTTGGTATGTCAAATTAGACTGTTTATTAGAAGCGCTAACTTCCTGATTAATGAGTTGTTCCAGCTCCTGCTTGTTCGCATCAATCGTAAAAATCGGTTCGCCATGTTCAACGGGTTCTGGCTCTTTAAAATCACTTCCCGGCGTTTGTAACGCTATAAATAAGACAACCACAACCAAAATTTCCGCCATAATCACGCCTGAGACAACAAAAAACCAGACCTTCCATTTATTTTTCACATCTCTCACCCTTTTTTAACTATGAATTTTTGCCATCATTTGATAATCTTATATTAGAGTTTTTTAAAGTGCCAAACGGAGGGTCCCTATGATTGTTGTTTATACGTTTATCGCATTTGGAGTATTTGCGATCTTCACATTTAATAGTCTAACAAATTCTTTGTGTATACAGAAAAGTATTCCTGAAGAAAAACACGATTCAATTTTTACGACCATTAATGTTCTCATCACTATTTTATTAACGAATTCCTATATTGTCATTTTTTCCGCTGTTTCATAACAAAAAGGACAATAGATGAAATATGGGAATTTTCCCATGTTACTTATTTTCTTGGATTTAGTCGGGAAATATATGCTATAGTTAAAAATGTCATGTAACAAAGTCATGCAATTTGCGAAAGAGGAGTGAAACACATGAAGAAATTAACCCTGATCTTAACAATAATGTTGGGACTAGCTGGTTTGGCAGCATGTTCAGATTCCGATAGTAACGGTCAGACACTTGCTAAATCAGACGCCGGTAATGTGACGCAACAAGAAGTTTGGGATCAAATGAAGCAGACCCCGCAAGCCAAACAAATGATGACCCAAATGAGTCAGCAAGTTGCATTAAAGAAAATGCTTAAGAAGGAATACGATGTCAAGGATGAAAAAGTCCAAGACAAGCTTGATGAAATGAAAAAACAACTCCCGACAGGCATGAATTTGGAAGATGCCTTGAAACAACAAGGGATGAAATTAGAGGATTATAAAGACACAATCCGCACACAGCTTTTGCTTGAAAAAGCTCAAACCAAAGACGTTAAAGTCACAGACAAGAAGCTCAAAGATTACTTTAAGAACAACAAAAAGCAGCTTGAATCCATTAAAGTGAGACATATCATTGTCAATAAAGAATCCAAAGCTAAAGACCTTCGTAAGCAATTGAAGAACGGCAAGGACTTTGCGAAATTGGCTCAAAACAATTCCATTGGTCCATCGAAAAGCGAAGGCGGCGACTTGGGTTGGATAACACGTCAATCCCAATATCAAAAAGAATTTCTTAATGCTGCTTTTAAATTGGATGTCGATGAAATCAGCCAACCCGTCAAATCACAGTCCGGCTGGCATATCATCCAAGTGACAGACAAAAAGGATACTTTTAAAGCCTTAAAAGATGATATCACGGATCAATATAAACAAAGCAAAGGCAAGTCAGCCCAAAAAGTTATCCAAGAATTATTCAAGAAATATAACATTGAAGCTCAAAATGATACATTCAAGAGTGCTTTTGAAATTTCTGATCAACAGTCACAGCAACAATCAGGCTCCGGTTCCGGATCAAGCAGCAGTGACTCAAGCGATAGCAGTAAGTAAAAAACATTGTCATCAAAAAAAGACAGACGCGAATGTTACATCGCGTCTGTCTTTTTCATTTGCCGTCGCTTTTCTCTTTCCTTCTCAATCCGCTTCATGTACACTTTGCCCTGTTCTTCGATCCACTGCTCATCAACCTCTTGCTCATCTTTGGAAATCGAAAAATATTGATAAGCACTAAAAATGATGCCGGCAATCACGAAGTAGCCCCACCAAGGTAGCGCTGCTAATTGTGCGCCTAGTCTACCTAAATTACCGAACTGTTGTAAAAGATAAACAACTAATAAGCCACCAAGAATGATGAGCGAACGTTTACCTTGTTTCAAAGAAAAAACCCCCTCATTAACATGTGTTACAAACATGTATATGAAAGAGGGGGACAAGATAGAACCGTCATAAGTATCAATAATAGATTGTCTTAGTTTTCCACAAGTGTTGTATTCGTTAAATAGGCTGGCTTATAGAATGAACGATTCTCCATAGGGAATAATTTTTCGGTAAAATCACCGGGGTTTGCCTTATCAAGTGCACGATTTAGCATTGTAATTTTGGCATCAAAATTATCGATCATATGCAGCACTTCCGCCTCACGAATCAATGGCGGTTTTGGACTGCCCCACTCTGTCTTACCGTGGTGCGACAGAATCAAATGCTGAAGAACTGTCACTTCATCGCCTTCAATGCCCAATTCTTGTGCTGTTTGTACCACTTCATTAGCCATAATACTAATATGTCCGAGTAACTTGCCTTCCACTGTATAGCTGGGCGCTGTCACTCCGGATAGTTCGGTGACTTTACCCATATCATGGAGAATAATACCGGCATACAGCAAGTCTGTATCTAGATCTGGATACAATTCTGTGATAGATTTGGCTAGTTTCAGCATCGATACGACATGATAGGCCAAACCGGATACGAACTCATGATGATTTTTCACAGCGGCTGGATATTCAAAAAACGGCTGCTGGTGCTTTTTAACAAGCGCTCGCGTTATCCGTTGAATATTCGGATTCTCAATCGCAAACACAAATTGATTGATATAATCAACCATTTCTGTGATCTCCATCGGCGCTGACGGCACCAAATCCGACTTTTCAATAGGATCTTGATCGGTTGCCAAGCGAATCCGCTTGATCCGCAATTGGAGTTTGCCCCGGAACGTCGTAATGTCCCCTTCAATCTTCACGATCGTATCCGCCGTATAGTCTTGTTCATCTTGTTCGCTACTGTCCCAAAGCTTAGCCTCAATATCACCCGTAATATCTTGCAGGATCAGGGTCATAAAAGGCTTGCCGTTACTCGCAACCGATTTCGTTGCCGATTTAATTAATAGATATTGAGTAATAGCGTCGCCTTCCTTACATTGTCCAATACCACTCATGCATCTAACCTCCCCTTTACAACGCATAGGATGACTAGTCTCTATTCTATCATGCCCTCACATGTCTTTCGAAGGTATTTTGACCGTAAAATGAACACCATCTTGATCGTTATGAACTGTAATCGTACCATTGTGTCGTTCTACAATTCGTTTGACGATCGCCATCCCTAGACCGAATTGCCCTTTACTTCCCTTATAGAACGGTTCAAACAGTTGATTCAATTGGTCTTCCGGAATCGGATCCCCATCATTACTAATGATCATCCACGTTTCATCACCATGTTGTTCAGCGGACAATCGAACGGTGGTTTTAGCATAACGAACGGCATTTTCAACAAGATTCTCTATCGCCACAAGCCATTGTTCTTCATCAACATAGAGTGGCACCGACGGATTGCGTGTGACAATATCTAGATCCGCTCTCTGCTGTGAAAACCGTTGCTGAATGGTGTCCGCAAGCTCGCCGAACTCAATCAGGGTCATTTCCGGCTGTTCATCACGTAATGAATCAACTTTAGCAAAATAGATTAACTTTTGCACCCGCTGCTCCATCCGCGCTGACTCATCCATAATAATCTCCATGGAATCTTCGGCTGTCCCCTTGGGATAAACCCCATCTTTTACAGACTGAGCATAACTCTGGATCACCATAATGGGCGTTTTTAATTCATGCGATGCCCGCTGTAAGAACTGTTTCTGTGACTCATCATACTGGATCAAATTGCGCCGCATGTTCTCGAATTGATGGGACAATCGCTCGAACTCATCCCCGCTGTGCCATTTAAACGGCTTTTGCCAATTGAGCGCCGCAATATTTTCGAAGTGACGCCCTAATGTGATGAGCGGATTTTTCAAATAACGCGTTAACCAGCCAGCGAGCGCCAAACTAATTAAAGCCGCGATACCAAAAATAATGAGCAAACGATACCACAATTTTTTCATCATTTGATTGCGATACGTGTCCCACATATAAGAAATCAGATAGAGTTGATTCGGTGATTCCTGGATTTTACGAACGACATAAAAAATCGTCGCCCCTTGATATTCCATTTCATACTCACCCATCTCTGATTCCTGATCACGCAGACTGTCGGCCACTTCATCTAAAAATTGCTGCGGCACCGGATCACCTTCGAGGCGGCCCTGACCGTTAACGACGACGAGATGCCCGACAGAACGGGCCGCTCGCTGCCGCTCAACAAACCCTGTGCCTGTATCAGGAACATCAAAGTCAGATAAGTCATTGCCAATATAGCTCTGTTGCTGCTGTTTGATCATCTCATAGGAGTCCTCTTTCAACGTCTTTTGCAGCGAGAATGGATAAACGATCGTAATAATCAGTCCAATGGAAACGATCAGTACGATAAAAGAGAACCAGATGCGTTGCGTCAGCGTTAACCGAACCATTAGGAAACTACCCTGTAGCCTTCACCATAAACCGTATCAAGGTTCAAGCGGGGCATCTTTTTGCGAATGCGGCGCACGACATCATCAACAGCGCGCGTGGAACCGACGTAATCATCGCCCCAGACTTGCCTGAGAATATTATCCCGTGATTTAGCTACATTCAGATTTTCAATTAAATATAAGAGTAAATCAAATTCTTTAATCGTTAATTCGATGGATTCATCAGACCGGTTGCTGACACGTCGGCGGCTAATATCAATCGTATAGTCGGTGACCTGAAACACCTGCGGTTTAATGTCTTGACTGTACACCCGGTGCAACAATTTCTTGGCACGAATAATCAATTCTTTAGGGAGAAATGGCTTTGTTAAATAGTCGTCGCTTCCCATTTCAAGTCCGACAATTTTATCCAAGTCCTCGTCCCGTGCCGATGTGAAAATCACCGGGATCTCCCGATTGTTTTGTTTAATTTTTTTAATTAAATCATAGCCCGACATACCCGGCAACATAATGTCAAGTACCCACAAGTGTATGCCGGTGTTCAGATGCTCTAGAGCTTGTTCGGCTGTTTCTGAAACAGTCACCTCCCATCCTTCCTTTTCCATATACGCTTGTAAAACTGAGGCAAGATGGGCTTCGTCTTCTACTAAATGGATATGATAGCTGGGTTCTTCCATGCCGCAACCTCCTTCTATAAACTGAGCTCGACAAATTCACCCGAATCCTCAATCTGACTTTCGTGACACGTCAAAATAATCATTTGATGCTGCTTAGAGAACTGCTTTAATAAGTCTAGCGTTTCCTGCCGACGCTGACGATCAAAATTGACCAGGCTGTCATCAATTATCATCGGCATAGCCGTCTGTGTTTCAAACATTTGCCCAAGTGCCAATCTGAGACAGACATATAGCTGCTCCTTGGTACCACGGCTCAATTCTGAAACAAACCTTTGTTCACCAGTGCTAGCCATAACATAAAAGCCATGGTTATCATCATATTGAACATTCTCATAGCGTCCATGTGTCACCATCTTAAAATAAGCTGATGTTTGCTTCAATAGATAAGGAAGTCTTTCCGTTTGATAGGTTCGCTTGGTTGTCTTTAAGAGCTGCAGCGCCGTTTGATAGACCGCCCACTCCTTGGCTCGATGATTAAAACTGGCCTTAAGTTGTTCATAGTCATGCACTAATTCTGGATACGCTTCATTATCTTCCAAATACTTAATATCAGATTGTAAAGCCGTGCGTTGATCTTGTAATTCTTGAAGGTTTTGGTCAATATCACGAATGTCTTGTTCAATCATAGCTTGCGTTCGCTCTGACCACGTACCCTTAGCAAACCATTGTTCAATTTTCACCAATAGGGCTTCGGACCCTGCAGTCACTGTCATTTGTTGTTTTAATGCCTGCAGTCTCGTTTGTTGTTGCTGTTGTCGCTCTATGTGCCGGCCTTTTTCATGAAAAGCTTCCTCACTCTCAACACCCGCTTGAGCAAGCAATTGACGAATTTGGTCCTGATAATAACCGATTTTTTTCTGTAATCCAGCAACGTCCTCTTCGTATTGCTCCAGAATAGCTTGCTGGTGTGACACATCACGCTCAGCAGCCTTGGCTGTCTCCAGCCATTGTTCAAGTCCGGCAGCATGGGCGTTGTCCATACTAATGCGCTGTCCAACTGTTTCCACGCCCTGTTTGAATTGCTGCAGCTGTTCCTCTAGTGACACCTTTTTGTTCTGATAGACCTCGATTTGCATAAGCTGGCGCCGGCCCTCAGCCACCCAATCGTAAATATCCGGCAGCAAATCGATCGTCGTTGTCTGGGGAAAACCATGGTCCTGTAACCAGTGATAAATCGCATGAAGAGCGTCGTTCAACTGTTGTTGATGGGTATCCAACTGCTCAAGGATCCGCTGATTGTGGTCTTGTTCGTCAGTAAATTGCTGTTGTAAGTGATCATATTCCACGCGAAGACGGCGGTCATTTTCTAGTAATTCTCTGTCCGTTGTCGATGGTGATGACGATGCCACTTCATTAAGTCGCCGCTGCCAATCGTCGATTTGCTCCTGAGAGGTTGTCCACGTCTTTTTCAACCGGCCGAGTGCCATATAGCCCGCTAAAGCACCAGCCGCGATCACCGCAAACGCCAAAAGGCCAAAGACTCTATCAAGCTGTTGCCAGCCCAACCAACCACCAGCGATCGCTAACAAACTCAGAGTCACCGTAAGACTTTTCTGGGTCCGGGTGATAGCTTTTTGAAGTTGAGACGATCCCCTTGCCGTGTTAAGTTGGTGTTCTAGCCAATCCCGCTCAGCATGCGCGTCAGAATTGGACTGTGTGGCTTGTTCTAGTTGCTTGCGCTTTTCTTCAGTCAGCAGACGGCTTTTCAAGCTTGTCAGCCTGTCTTGTAAACGCTCTAATTGGGACGTGCTATTGTCTAGCTGCTGTTCCACCAGTTCCTTTTTCTGTTCGAGGGTGTGCTTGTGCTGTAATACTTTTTGCAATTGATCCTTCGCTTCGATATGAATTTCAGCGTTCCGTATCGTCTCCTTCGTCCACTCAGGACCTAAGTGTTCCATGGTTGCTTGCAATGCTTGATTTTCATGAGCAAGTTGGTGGCTCACCTCATCCCGGTTGCGACGTGCCTGTTCAATGGTCGGCTGCTCAGACATCAACTGTTTGATCGCCGCTTCCTCGCGAAGGATGTCTGGATACGTCCGAATCATGTCGATCCGTTCCTTGATCCGATTAATCTTATCTTGTTTCTCCGCTTGTTCACCTTCCAATGTCATGATGTTGGATCGCAATGACTCCAATTGTTCCAGACCTTGATCTGGAAACGTCTGCTTAGGCTGCTGATCAAGAGCCTGTTTGATGTCCTGCTGTTCGACTAATAAGGGGAGCACACTTTGATAGCGTTGGTACTGTAAGGCTTCTTCCTGCAACGCAGCACGCCGCTCACGTAATTCCTGCTCACGCTCGCGCACGTTTTCCCATTCATTGATTTTCTCATCATACGTTTGCCGCTGTTTTTCCCAGTCCTTAAGCTGGCCCCGTTTATCATCCAGACTTTTCAGTTCTTGATTCATCATCGGGTTGCGACCGCCTGGCTTAAAGCGCTCGCCCATATGCTTGTCCAAAACACGTTCAATTTGACTAATCCGTTCATTACCCATCATACCGGTGCTGAATAGATAATGATTCAAATCTTCGCTAGAGAGCTTTTCCAGGTGAGCAATCCCATCAATATCAAAGGCATAAATGTGTTGATACAGCGTTTGATTCATCCCCTGCAGCCATATTGCCAGCACATCTTCAGATTCAATCGAACCATTTTCCCGGAAAAGCGTTGCCCGGCCTTTGTTAATACCGGCATATCGCTCAATGATCACAGTCTCCCCTTCGATATCCACCGTCAATCGTCCACCGGATTGTTCTCGAATATAAGGAGAGAGCGTTGTTCGATGGGGAAAACCAAATAACATATGAATGATAAACGTCATCAGCGTCGTTTTCCCTGCCTCATTAGCCCCATAAATGGTATTGAACTGCGCCGACTGGAAGACGAAGCGTTGTTGGTGAAAATGACCGAACGCTTCCATATAAACCTCTTTGATTATCAATCTAAAGCCCCCCCCTCTCCCGCTTGACTTAATTGTTCGATTAACCACGCTTCGGCCTCATCGAGCACTTCCTGCTGTTCTTGCTGGTTGAGCGACGCCAGATAACGGCCCGCTCGTTTATGTTGATATAGCGGCTCGAGCCAGTCATCAATCGTTTCCGTTGTGTCCCGCAACCGAACCAAATCGCCTAAAAAGTGATTGGTATTCTTTAACGCTTCCCGGTCATATTCAGGGACGACAGCGTCATGACAATCCAAAATCCAGACAAAGTCCGGCGCCTCTTCTTCACCTTCATGTAGAGTATCGAGGAGATCCTGGAGGTGGTACGGTTCAAGCAGCAAGCGTTTGATCGGACTCGCCCCTGTCAGGGTTATGCGCGCAAGCACCCCTGTCTGCGGCTGTCTCAACTGTTCCTTAATCTGCTCAAGATGCTCGCTCAGTTGTTCTGCCGTTTGTATTTGCGAGACATCGACGACAGGGTCAGTCCATTGAACATCATGGACCGGCAACCATTGAATAGCGGCTCCATACTGATGATCTAGGTTGACAATATGAGCGCCTTTTTCCCCCGTTTCCTTAATGGATAAGCCTTGCGAACTTCCTGGATAGCAAACTGGTGGATCATCGTGGAGCATTTGCCTTTGATGAATGTGCCCAAGTGCCCAATAATCAAACTGTTTGTCCAACAAATCCTGCAAGTGGAAAGGCGCATACACATCATGATCATCCTGACCGTCTTCATGATAACCATGTAAAATACCGATATGGAAATCAGCATGATCCACTTTTTCATATGTATCAATCTTTCGTTGCTTCAGATGACGTTCCGGATAACTGAACCCGTATAAATGGACGGTGGTTCCCTCTTTTTGGAATGACTGGACCGACACATCCTCCGGAAACACATGAACGTTTTCAGGAAACGTCTGCTCTAGACGCTGATGCAATCCAAAGTCGTGATTCCCAAGCACCAGGTATACAGAGATGTCGTTCTTTGCCAGGCGTTGGAATTGTTTCTGTGCAAATCTCTGGGCCCGCAGTGACGGATGATGGCCGTCAAACAAGTCGCCGGCAATGACGACAAAATCAACTTTGTGTTCCACTGCTGCAGTGATCAGCTGCTGAAAGGCTGTGAATGTGCTTTGCCTAATGCGATGAGAAAGAGACTCGGGCACATGAGACAAGCCTTTAAACGGACGATCTAAGTGAAGATCAGCCGCATGTAAAAATGTGACGCCCATATCCTAACACTCCCTCCTAATCATCTTTGATCCTATTTTATCATAAGCATGTCGTGCATTTCTTGGGTTGGAGGGATGGGATTCATGAGTTCATGGACAAGGTTAGACTGAAGATGAGCAAACGTCCACACTTATTTATTAGAAAATTTCTCTTGAACGGATCTTTTTCAAAGGATTATCATAGTTATAATACGAATATATACAATATAGGACCATCGACTAATACCGCAACATCCGCCGATGCTATGCGTCGGTCAGAATATAGAAAATAAAGGAGCTGATGTTCATGAGTCAATACATGTTAACCGTTTTTGATCCATCGGGAGAAACATTACTAAATGAAATGCTAGAGGCTTCAAGTGAAAATGAGGCTAAACAATTAGGTGACAAAAGGTTACAAGAGAAACAATTTGGCCAGCACACCCACCGGTTAACGTCATCTGACGGTAAACTCGTTTTATTTCATCGGTAAATAATGGAGGTGAGCACCATGACAGCAACCATTCATGATGATCCCTATATCTATGACCCTCATCCTCATGCGGCTGGTGTCCTTGTTTACTATCAAAGCAGGATTATTTTAGTTCGGCAGTATCGCGAGCCTGTGGATGCCAGCGTCTACGAATTGCCAGCAGGCGGGTGTGAAACCGGCGAGGCACCGGAAGATGGTGCACGCCGGGAGTTACGTGAAGAAACGGGACTCATCTGCGGAACGCTGCATCCATTGGGCGCGGTTTATTCTGATCCGTGTGTATCGAATCACGTCGCCCACCTCTTTTTCACCAATGACATCATTGATGAAACGCAGCCCCAATTCGATGATGACGAGCAGTTAACTGTCCACCGATTCGAGCCTCAAATTATTTTAGATGCCATTAAAAACGGTGAGTGGAAAAGCGCTGAACTCGGGCACGCGCTTTTGCTTGCCAAATTGAATGGCTTTCTAGACTAGACGGAACGCTCCGTTTCCGTTTCATTTAATAGAAAGGATTGAAGCAATGAAAAAAATTGATCCCCGGGCGATCTTAGTGTGGCGGTGGAGCCAAGCGACTGTTGCTGCTATTTTTTGGCTGGTTACCATCGCCATTTTGGTCGCCACATTTTATTTTGAGTGGCCAACATGGATTGATTTAATCCTCTTCGGTTGCTCTCTTGTCTATACGGGAGCCTTTGTCATCATATGGCCCAGACTTCGTTGGCGGCGTTGGAGTTACAGTGTCAATGATGAGGCTATTTTGATTAAGCATGGGGTCATCATCATCCAACAAACCATCGTACCCATGATTCGTATCCAGCACGTCGACCATGCTCAAGGGCCTTATCTCAGACGCTATCATTTAGCGACGATTAAAATCCATACAGCAGCGACCACCCATGAGATACCGGCATTGCCCGAGACCGAAGCTTACCAGCTACGGGATCACATTGCCGCACTGATTAAGGTGAGTGATGAGGATGTCTGAGTCGTCTGATTTGAAAAAACTCCATCCGCTAACCGTGGTTCTTAGGCTGACCGATTCAATCAAGCAAATTATTGTACCCATTATTTTGGCCATCATTTTAACATTCAAAGGGGATATCAGTGACAGCAGCTGGAAAGATTGGATCCCTTCGCTTGTGATGGTCGGTCTGCTCTTTATTTATGTGATCTTTGGAGTCATTGAATGGCTGCGGTATCGGTATCGATTTGAGGACGAACACATTTACGTGAAAAGGGGCGCCGTCATAAAAAGTGAACGATACGTCAGGTATAACCGTATCCAATCGGTGAGAACCCGTGCGAATGTACTCCACCGGTTGTTCGGATTAGCCGCACTTGATATCGAAACGGCTGGTAGCCGCGGACGACCTGAAGTCACATTGCCCGCGATTACTAAGGATGAGGCCGATGTGATTAAAGCATTTGTCCATAACAAACAACAAACGAACATGGCATCATCAACAGATTCCCATGATAAGGAAAATTTAAAGCCTCCTGAGACCAAGACCCTTTATCAATTAACGCTTAAAGAACAGGTGGTTGTCAGCTTGACATCATCTGCCGTCGGTCTCATTTTAGCGGGTTTCTTAGCGATCTATTCCCAGCTCAGCGATGTGATTCCTGAGGATACTTACACCTATTTATGGGGAACTGTTTTGCACACATCAGTCGTGTTCCTGATTGTGTTTATCATTCTATGTTTAGCTGTATTATGGGTGGTATCGGCCATTGTCATGTTCTTCCGTATGAAGGCTTTCAGCTTGACGGCCGATGAAAAAGAATGGGTGATCAAGAGAGGGATTCTTGAAAAAAAAGAACAGAAAATCCCAGTGCGCCGCGTTCAGGCGATCCGTATTACTGAAGGATTACTGCGGCAGCCGCTCGGCTATGCCACCATTTATGCAGAATGTGCTTCAGGCAGCGGTGAACCCGGTAAAGGTGCTGGGACATCAGTGTTAGTCTATCCTTTGATTAAAAAAACAGACATTCCTAAGCTGGTTGGAAACATTATTCCGGCATTCAGTTATTCCCAAGAGATAACTGCGATCAGAAAAAACAGCCTATGGCTCAAACTATTTCGAGCAGCAACAGCTCCCGTCGTGATTAGCATTGTGCTGTCCATTCTATTCCCTTGGGGATGGCTGGCCTTTCTATCACTGCCGCTTGCGGTGCTTTACAGCTACTTATGTTATAAAGATAGCGGATTTGGGCAATCCAAGGAGCAACTCCTGTTCACCTTCCGAACCTTAGCTAAAACAACCGTCATTACTAAAAAACACTGCATCCAGGCCATGAGCCATTCATCATCACCTATGCAAAAACGTTTTGACGCGGCAACCGCCCAATTTTCCGTCATGGCGTCTCTAGCGGGAAAAACATTCAAAGTCAGAGACTTACCGCGAAAAACGGCTTATCATCTTTTGGATTGGTATCGCCCCTAGACGAAAAAGAGGCTGTGACAAAAGTATATGAGTCACAGAGTCATCCGAACTTTTCTATTAATCAGTTCGGATGATTTGTTTAGAATAGTCATTCCTTCCTGTCATCGCTTCATCAAAATACTTCGCTTTCCGCGGGCACTTACCCTAACTTGATATTAATGTGACCTAATAACCATACTTGTCCTTTAAAACACAAAAAGGAAACCCTTGACTCAATCAAGGGTTCAAATCTGCTTGCGCATTTGTTTACGGAACACTTCCTTAACCATATAGCCGACACCATTCATGTCATTAGACCGCGTCACCCATTCTGCTGCATCTTTGACCTCTTTCGGGGCATTTTGCATCGCGACACCGAGACCTGCTTTAGCGATCATTTCCGTGTCATTATAATCATTGCCGACCGCAACGGTTTCACTTAATGAAAATCCTAGATGTTGAGCTAAGTAGACGAGCGCATTGTACTTAGATGTCCCTAATTGTGTCAGCGTCAAATTGTAATCATCTTCGGCTTGAACATGAATTTCTGGAAAATAATCATTGATGGCCATCGTGATATCCTCTTTATCCTCATTATATAATGTGAGACTCAGTTCGGTTGCATCATCGCGATGATCCATTAAGTATTCCGACAACGAATCAACGTAAGTCACAGGATAAAATGGTGATTCGTTGAGACCCACCGTCATCTTAGCAATTAAATTTTTTTGTTTCGGTTTGTTACTAACCGCTAACCTTTCGTGCGAGACGCGGATTTGGCACGGGTAGGTTTCCAGAAACTCAACCAACTGCTTAACAATTTCATAATCAATTTTGTTCGTATAGATCGGTTCATCAATGGCATCTGACGCGAACGCCCCATTGTGGGTGATAATGGGATTATCAATTTTGAGTGCTTTCGCCACCTTTGCCGCCGAATGAAAATGCCGTTCTGAGACCAACGTTACAGCGACACCTTTTTCCTTCGCATAAGCCACGGCCTCTTTTGTTTCCTTGTCTAATCGGTTATTACTTCCCAAAAGGGTGCCATCGATGTCCAGTGCTAGTAAGCGATAAACCAAGGTAATCCCCCTTTTTTCCGTATAAGTATGTTCAGGCCTTCTGTTAAATGATATGTCCGGCAAGCAGGAAATAGAACAGGCAATGACCAAATTTCTCCAAAGTATTATACGAGGAAATTCAATATAGTTGTCTATACCAAAACTTGAAATAATCATGGATTCATAACATTAAATCCGTAAATACCAAGAACTTTGTCTGGATAAAAAGGCCTCCCTCTAAATGTCTAGACATCTATATTATCTTGTGCTACCATGCCATTAAGAAAGCGATAACATCGAAAATCATTTCGCCCTGAGTGATATAATTAAGGACGTGATAAATGAGTGGGTATTGATTGAGAATAGATGTCATACAACCCGAGTCATTTGGACTAATTAAATAAGGAGGTTTTAACATGCTAGGCTTTTTACAACAAATCGGAAAATCTTTAATGCTTCCGATTGCCGTCTTACCCGCAGCCGCGATCATTTTGGTCCTAGGTAACGAGAGCTTATTCGACGTTCCTTTCATGGTCGAGGGCGGAAACGGCATTTTAGGTCACTTTGGCATCATCTTTGCGATTGGTGTCGCCATTGGTTTTTCTAAAGACGGGAGCGGCCCTGCAGCCTTGTCTGGTGCAATTGCCTATCTTGTACTCACAAATGCGGCCCAGGGTGTCGATGATTCCATAAATATGGGCGTCTTAGGCGGTATCATTTCCGGAATTATTGCTGGACTTTTATATAACCGATTTCATAAAATCAAGCTGCCAGATTACTTGGCCTTTTTCGGCGGCCGACGCTTTGTCCCCATTATTACGACGGTAACGATGGTTATTTTGGGCGGGCTCGCTGGTATCATTTGGCCATTTGTTCAAGACGGTATTCACGCTGTTGGTGAATGGATTATCAACGCTGGGGCCATTGGAGCTGGCGTTTACGGGGTCATTAACCGGCTATTGATTCCATTTGGCTTGCACCATGTCGTTAATACATTTATTTGGTTTGAATTTGGATCATTTGATGCGGGCGGCCAAACATGGCACGGAGATATTACTCGATTCTTGCACGGTGACCCATCAGCTGGGATTTTTACTGCAGGGTTCTATCCGGTCATGATGTTCGGTATGCCTGCGGCTTGTCTAGCTATGTATTTAGCAGCTAAAAAAGAGAATAAGAAAGTCATCGGCGGTTTAATGTTTAGTTTAGCGCTCACATCATTTTTAACTGGAGTTACCGAGCCGATTGAGTTCTCATTTATGTTTTTAGCACCTGTCCTTTATGTCATTCATGCTCTTTTAGCTGGAACGTCACTCATTGTGTCTAATCTTTTAGATATTCACTACGGTTTTGGCTTCTCCGCAGGGTTTATTGACTATGTTTTACAATTCAAACTCGCCCAAGGTCAATGGTTGCTACTTTTACAGTGCTTCATTTACGGTGTGATTTATTTTATTGTCTTCTATTTCGCCATTACGTTATTTAATTTAAAAACACCTGGCCGAGAAGAAGGCGAAGGCGCTGGTGTTGCCTCTTGGTTGTTTGACCAAGAAGTTGGATCATCTGGTTCAAAAGATGAGTCAGGTTCTGAGTCGACGACCTCTAATGGAAAATACGACGCAACGGCTTATCAATATTTGCAAGCTTTGGGTGGCAAAGACAACATTCAATCACTTGATAACTGTGCCACCCGCCTGCGGCTGAAAATCAACGACATGTCGAAGGTCGATGAAGGCAGGTTGAAAGCCCAAGGCGCCAATGGTGTCATGAAGATGAGCAAGACCAATCTACAAGTCATCGTCGGCACCCAGGTTGAGTTCGTGGCTGATGCGATGAAAGAACGGATGGCTTCGGGTGACGACGAGGTCCCTGCACCGGAACAAGCGACTGAACCAGAGGCAGATGGGAATCAATTGCCGCCATTGAAAGGTGAGGACTTTGGGGCACCCGTGGAAGGTCAAATCATGTCGATCACTGAAGTCCCTGATGAAGTCTTTTCCCAAAAAATGATGGGTGACGGATTTGCCATTGAACCGGCTCAAGGTTCTGTTGTCGCACCCGTTGACGGTAAAATCATGAACATTTTTCCTACGAAACACGCGATTGGAATTGCGTCCAATCAAGGCTATGAAATATTAATTCACATCGGTTTGGAAACAGTCAACTTAAAAGGTGAAGGCTTTGAAGTCTTGGTTCAAGATGGCGATAAGGTCAAGCGCGGCCAAAAACTGCTTGAATTTGATCTTGATCATGTTAAAGCCAAAGCCCCATCCGCAGTTGTGCCTGTTGTCTTTACCAATATGTCGGAAGATCAGTCACTCAATCTCTTAAAAACCGGTGACGTTAACCAAGGTGACAACGAGATTATGGAAATCAATTAATGTAGCTATTAGGAAGGAAGCGATGAATCATCGCTTCCTTTTTTTATGTATGAATGGCGTTAATGGCAGGTTTCAAGCAAAAATGTGGGCGGGATTTTCGGAAAGTTAGCGCTTCTCTCGAAAATTGAGCTCTCCTCAGAAAAATTGAGCGCTCCTCTCGAAAATTGAGCGCTCCTCAGAAAAATTGAGCGCTCCTCGGAAAAAGTGAGCGCTCCTCTCGGAAATTGAGCGCTCCTCAGAAAAATTGAGCGCTCCCCGGAAAAATTGAGCGCTCCTCAGAAAAATTGAGCGCTCCCCCGAAAAATTGAGCGCTCCCCGGAAAAAGTGAGCGCTCCTCGGAAAAAGTGAGCGCTCCTCTCGGAAATTGAGCGCTCCTCAGAAAAATTGAGCGCTCCTCGGAAAAAGTGAGCGCTCCCCCGAAAATTGAGCGCTCCTCAGAAAAATTGAGCGCTCCTCGGAAAAAGTGAGCGCTTCTCTCGAAAATTGAGCGCTCCTCAGAAAAATTGAGCGCTCCCCGGAAAAAGTGAGCGCTCCCCCGAAAAATTGAGCGCTCCTCAGAAAAATTGAGCGCTCCCCGGAAAAAGTGAGCGCTTCTCTCGAAAATTGAGCGCTCCTCAGAAAAATTGAGCGCTCCTCGGAAAAAGTGAGCGCTCCCCCGAAAAATAAGCACCTCCATCTCCCCAAATAAACAGGAAAGGAAGCTATCTCCAAAAAAGAGTTAGCTTCCTTTTCTTCTAACAGTTATTGCTGGGCTTGGTCAGATGTTCCGTATAGTTCCTCAAGCGGCTTGGTAATGATTTGATTCAATTCATTGATGATCGTGCTCATGCTTTGTTCAGCTTCCATCAGTTTTGCAATGGTTGGTTGCTGTTGAATCAATTGCATCTGTTGTTGAGCTTGCTGTGCTTCTTCTTCGGAGATTTCTTCACCTTGCATTTGTTTACGTTGCAATTCCAATTGCAGATTACGGAAATTCTCGAACATTTTACTCGCTGGTTCATCCTCATTAACAGCAGCGTACGCATCTTTTAGTGCAGTGTACTCCTTACTGTTACGGATCGCTGTTTCTAGCTCATAAGCTACATCATACGGATTACTCATTGTTAACCTCCACATATTGTCAATTTTATATCCCACGGACACAAATGTTATATTCTTCTATTTCAAGCATGTCCAGTCAACCAAAATTGGGACATTGTCATTCTGACATCCAGTGTAGTAGAGTCAAACCTTTTAAGCAAATCAACCGACATATATTAATTCATCAAGAATATTAGGAGTGACTGGAACACCCCGATCACACCACCGATAAAAGCCCCAAGATACGTTATCATCTTAAATTCTTTTTTGGAAATCATTAAAATCACTTGTTCCAACTCTTGCACTGAAAATTGCTGGACCTGCCGTGTGACCACGTCTTCCAAATTCAATAACTTAAGCAAATCAGGTAAACGGTCGGACAACCGCATCATCAGCATCTGAACCGCTCGAGGTACAAGTTGATCAATGTCATCTTTCACCTGATTGCCTAAAAGCTCAGATGGCCGCTTGGCAAACAATGCTTTTACAGGCTGGCGCTCGTCCATAACGCTTAATACATAATGTTCCAGCGCACCTTCATAGGCCCATTGTTCTTCAAGTTCGGCAATCGTTTTCTGTTTAATCGCGCTCCACTCATCTAGCAACATCCGGCTAATCACGTCTTCAAGCCCTTGTTCCCGTAAAAATCGGATGAGCTCAGGATAAATCTTGTCGACCATGCTTTGATTGCCGAGAAACATTTGGATCATGCCGCCAAACATGCCTTTAGATTCCAGAAACGCATCAAGCTTCTTAGTTACTTCCGCCTTGCCATCCGGACTTTCTAAATAATTAACAATATGTTGTGTGATCACTCCAGCGACTTCAGGCATTTTTTGCTCAATGGACGTATCCAATGTCTCCGGTAGTATATCTTTGACAGCCCAATTTCGATGGCTCGCCAACCAATCACGAACGATGCGTTCCATGCCCGATTCCAACCTATCTACCATCTCATCGACAGGCTGCTCGCCACCTAGCCATTTTGACAACGACTGTTCGACCGCTTCATCAGCATCCAGCCAATCATAAGCTTTCGCTTTAACCGAATCAGTAACTGTCTGCTGTAAGTCGGTTTCATTCAACTTTTGCTTAATGCTGTCCGAAGTCAATAAATGCTTCATCACCAATTGACCGAGTTGGCTGGCGATTTCCTCCTGTCGCTTCGGAATCAACCCTGGTGTGAACGGCACGCGCCAGCTTCCTATATATTTCGCCTGATACGGTCGAAATAACATTTTAATCGCTATGGAATTGGTGAGACCACCAATCACTGCTCCAGCGATAACTAGCACGCCTATCATTCCAATCACTGAAAAAAAACCCATTATCCTTCATCCTTTATCTCTATTGCTTTGAAAAATACATCCATCGTACGATTCAGATAAGTTCCTCTCATATTATACAACCTACCCCATCCTTTTTGCATCGAAAACATTCTTATAAAAACGATTTATGAGACGAGCCGCCTGCTACGGGACAAGGGCGTTCCTAGATTGGTGTTTTACGGGACAGAATTTTTACAATACGGGACACTTTTATGACAGTGCGGGACAACCTCGGGACAACGCACCTGCTATGGGACAAGAGCGTTCCTAGATTGTTGTTTTACGGGACAGAATCTTTACAATACGGGACACTTTTATGATAATACAGGACAACCTCGGGACAACGCACCTGCTACGGGACAAGGGCGTTCCTAGATTGGTGTTTTACGGGACAGAATCTTTACAATACGGGACACTTTTATAACAATACAGGACACCCTCGGGACAACGCACCTGCTACGGGACAAGGGCGTTCCTAGATTGGTGTTTTACGGGACAGAATTTTTACAATACGGGACACTTTTATGACAGTGCGGGACAACCTCGGGACAACGCACCTGCTATGGGACAAGAGCGTTCCTAGATTGTTGTTTTACGGGACAGAATCTTTACAATACGGGACACTTTTATGATAATACAGGACAACCTCGGGACAACGCACCTGCTACGGGACAAGGGCGTTCCTAGATTGGTGTTTTTCGGGACAGAATCTTTACAATACGGGACACTTTTATGACAGTGCGGGACAACCTCGGGACAACGCACTTGCTACGAGACAAGATCGATCCACACAAAGTGATTGACCGCTTTCATTCATCGGGAAACCGTGATATTGTTTAATGAGAGGTGAAGATGATGCTAACCCATTTTACCTATCAACCTTTTTTCTCGAGTGAAAATCGGCGTAGGGAATACCAAATATCATTTTTTTATCACGGCAAGCCGTACAGGGCGATTTACCATTATAATGGTGAGGTTGACTGGCAAACAGCAACCCCGCCTGATAGCGAAATAGAACCCATTATGTCCCAACTCCATGAACTCATGCTTTTTCACGTGTATGATACTTAGTCATAGCAAACGCACCCGTGAACACCCACTTTTTTAGGCAACCATGGCAATTTCTATTTATAATAATAACCTAACATTCAAGGATGAAGGCCATGTATGAACAATTGAAAGCAATTTATCGAGAGGCGTTGGTCACTGAACAAGAGGCCATTAACCAACCGGACAATTATTATTGGTTTCAGGACACGGCTCTGGCCCGCTTCGGTCTATTAAAAACAGCCGTAACGCATAACGAATGGCAGTTACTCGCATTACAGTGCCATCCGGTTCATCCACCGACAAAAACTCAAACCCATGCCGAGCGTTTTTGGGAACGTGTTTTATTAACCGGCGCTTCCCCTGAACAAAATGTCAGCGAATCCCCTTTCGCATTCATCCATTTTTATTTTAAACGGGAACCTCAAGACTATGATGAAGTCAAACAAGCGATCTCCGGCTTTTTTCCTGGCAATGGGATTATGCTGTGGACAAGCGCGCAATCGGGCGTCATTATTCATGAAAGCGCGGAACAACCTGAAGACATTCATGAGTTGACTGAGTTATTAGCAGCCGATTTATTTCTTGATGCTCACCTTTTTCATGGCCCAATGATGACGGATTTGACAATCGCGGAAACGATCTTTTCCCGGCAAAAACAGCTTTTTTATTTGGCACGATTAACTTATCCTAAACAACGCACCTTTCAATATGCGACCTTGCTGCCACTTGAGCTTATTAAAAATGATGTGCTGGACCATCATCCATCGTCCTTTCACCCCATTGACGCACGGATTAAAGACCTTGATCAAGAGATCGTCGATACGGTGCTGACGTTCCTGGAACATCATATGAACATCTCCAGTGCCGCAAAAAAACTTTACATTCATCGTAACAGCCTGCAATACCGGCTTGAGCGGTTTACAGAAAAAACGGGCCTTGACCCCAAGCAGTTTCTGGATGCAGTCACGATATACTTGACGCTCACCAAGCATCGTGTGGCGTCTTTTGTCACTATTGAACAAAAGAAATAAGAAATTTCATGCAAATCGTCAATTCACTTAATTTATTAAACCGCTTACAATAGAGTTAACTTATTCATGATCAAGGGGGAGCAAACAATGGCTGGCATCGAAATGGGAGATATCAGTAAAATTTATGATAAGGGTGGCGAAAAAGCGGTTGATAATTTTAACTTGTCTATTGCAGACAAAGAATTTATCGTTTTCGTCGGACCTTCAGGTTGCGGAAAGTCAACCACTCTAAGAATGATCGCTGGACTCGAAGACATTACTGACGGAAAATTGCAGATTGGCGACCGGGTCGTCAACGATGTCGCCCCGAAAGACCGTGATATCGCGATGGTTTTTCAAAACTATGCATTATATCCACATATGAACGTCTATGATAACATGGCGTTCGGATTGAAACTACGTAAATTCAAAAAGGATGAAATTAAGAAACGCGTTGACAATGCGGCCTCGATTCTCGGCCTTGAAAATTTTTTAGACCGGAAACCAAAAGCATTATCAGGTGGGCAGCGCCAGCGTGTCGCGCTTGGTCGGGCCATTGTCCGTGACCCACAAGTGTTTCTAATGGATGAACCATTATCAAACTTGGACGCCAAATTGCGGGTGCAAATGCGCGCAGAAATTTCCAAACTGCACCAGCGTCTGCAAACCACAACAATATATGTCACCCATGATCAGACAGAAGCGATGACCATGGCCACGCGGATTGTCGTTATGAAAGATGGGGTCATCCAACAGGTCGGAGCGCCCAAAGATGTCTATGATGAACCCGAAAATATCTTTGTCGGCGGCTTTATCGGCTCACCAGCCATGAACTTTTTAAATGTCAAACTGGAAGACGGCTATGCTACTATTGGTGATAACAAATTTAAAGTCCCAGAGGGAAAAATGAAGCCGCTCCGTCAGCATGGTTACGTCGGTGAAGAAGTCATGCTTGGCATCCGTCCTGAGGATATTCATGATGAACCCGTATTTATCGAATCCTCTCAAGATACGTCCTTTGACGCCAACATTGACGTTGCCGAATTAATGGGTGCGGAAACTTATCTTTACACAAGCATCAATGATAACGAAATCATCGCTCGCATTGATTCAAGGACAGACATTTCCAGTGGACAACAAATGAAACTGGCCCTCGATATGAACAAAGTCCACTTCTTTGATATCGAAAACGAATTACGGATCCGATAAGCTGATCGATACAAATACATGACGCGAAAAAACGAGCTTGAATTCTCAGGCTCGTTTTTTTTTGAAAGGGTCTAATTAATTGTTTATGGAGAAAAGCGCTCGTTTTTATGGAACCATCAATTTAGAAAAGGAAATGCTCATTTCCCCATTCGTATTCATAGAAAAAAATGATTATAATAGGAAAGAGAATGACCTCTATTTTCAAGAATTCGCTCAACAAAGAAAGGCTGTTGACTGATGGTGGCATTAACTTTTTCCATGTTGGAACGGCTAGCGATCATTGTATCTATTGCATTTGTCGCGACCCGTCTCCCGCTGTTCAAACAACTGATTAACCAACAAGCCATCAACGGCCGGCAACGAGTGATTTTCACCATTTTATTCGGTCTGTTTGGCATTATTGGCACGTATACCGCGCTCACCGTTGATACGAATGCCCTTACGTATTCACGCTATACACTTACGCTGCAACATGATCAGGCATTAGCGAATTCGCGAGTGATCGGCGTTGTGTTGGCTGGGCTGTTAGGCGGACTTGGGCCCGGTCTTGGCGCTGGACTCATCGCTGGCGTCCACCGATATTTTCTCGGCGGATTCACCGCCTTTGCCTGTGGCTTTTCCGCCATTGTCGCTGGGCTGTTAGCCGGACTGGTCCACCGGCGACTCAAACGACATCATCCCCTTTCGATCAAATCAGCCTTGATCACCGGTGCAGCAGCTGAAACTGTACAAATGTCGATTATTTTATTATTAGCCCGTCCGTTTGACCAAGCCTTAGATTTGGTTGTTCAAATTGGGATCCCGATGATTGTTGCCAATGGCCTGGGCTCGGCTCTGTTTGTCGTCATCATCCGTAATGTTCGCAGCGAAGAAGAAAAATCAGGTGCGCTGCAGGCGCAAAAAGCCCTGCGTTTGGCTGATTTGACGATTCGGCACCTGCGCGAAGGCTTGAACGAGACGACAGGGAAGAAAACCTGCGAGATATTATTAAAAGAAACACACGCATCCGCCGTCGCGTTAACCAACCAAACGCACATTATCGCTCACGTTGGTTTAGCTGATGACCATCACCGTGCCCAGGATCCCATTCAGACAGCGGCCACAAAGGACGTTATTCAAACGGGTCAACTGATGATTGTGTCAAAACAAGATATTCAATGCGACAAGCCTGATTGTCCACTAGGCGCTGCTGTGATTGCCCCTTTAAATATCAGGGAGACAACAGTGGGAACGCTGAAATTTTATTATCGTTCCAACCGACAGATCAATACGGTGGCCATTGAGCTCGTTAAGGGACTTTCCGTTTTGCTAGGTCAACAACTTGAGATTGCTGAAAGTGAAAAATACATTAAGCTCGCGCGTGAATCCGAAATTAAGGCGCTGCAGGCGCAAATCAGCCCCCACTTTCTGTTCAACGCACTCAACACCATTGTGTCGCTCGTTCGAACCGATCCGGACAAAGCCCGGCGTCTACTGATTTCTCTATCGCGCTACATCCGACAAAATGTAACGACAACCCACCGCGAACAGGAAAGTTTACGAGAGGAACTCAATCATGTTAAAGCTTATTTAGAAATTGAGGAAGCCCGGTTTGCCGATCAATTCACCGTCTATTATCATGTGGATGAAGCAGCGCTTAATACCACGGTTCCACCGTTAACCTTGCAGCCACTCGTCGAAAATGCGATCAAACATGGGTTAAAACCTCTGCCCGACCATGGCATGCTAACGATCGTGATCAGCCATGAACAAACTTGGGTAAAAATCGCAATTGTAGATAATGGTGTGGGCATGGACGCTACCTTAAAGTCGCAATTGCTAAGGGCGCCGGCCGACTCTAAAAACAGTACAGGGATTGGCTTATATAATGTGAACCGCCGCTTAGTCATGACGTACGGCGAAAAGTCCCGGCTCCACATTGACAGTCATACCGGCGAAGGAACGACCTTTTATTTTTACATCCCAGCAGGAGGCAGCATCCAATGAAAACAATCATTATTGATGACGAGCGCCACGCTCGAGAAGAATTGAAGCATCTATTAAGCGAATATCCAGACATCGAGATTGTGGCTGAGGCCGCTTCCGGAGAAAAAGCTCTAGAACTCATCACCAGCCGTCAGCCCCAGCTCACTTTTATAGATATTGAGATGGGTGGTTTGTCGGGGATGGATCTCGCTAGCACATTAGATCAATTAAAACATCCTCCAGTGATTGTCTTCGCGACAGCCTATCCCGATTACGCCGCCCATGCGTTTCGCGTGAATGCTATCGATTATTTGCTGAAACCGTTCGCAGAAGAAGAATTAGCCGAAACCATTGAGCGCGTCAAACAGCGGCTGAACCCACTTGACCAAAAACAGAACCGTCACCGCACTGGGAAATTAGCGGTTGAGACGAGTGACAAGATTCATTACCTCCATCCGAATGATATTTTATTTGTCAATCGCGAAGAACGCGACACCAAGATTCATACATCGAAGCAGGTGTTTGACTCAAAACTCACCTTGAAAGACCTTGAAGAAAAATTGAGCGGACACCCTTTTTACCGCACTCATAAAAGTTTTCTTGTCAATTTACAACACGTTCAAGCAATCAGTCCATGGTTCAACGGCGCCTATCAATTAAAAATATACGGCTATGATGAATCCATCCCCGTGAGCCGAAATTATGTCAAAGGTTTGCGAGAACAACTAGAATTGTAGGTTGTACGTCAACCCGCTTATTCCGCCTCTTAGACAGCGCTTTCAACATCTTGGACACAAACCTGCAATCTTAAGACTCTCACACGATATAATGTAAACGGATTCATAAAACGCTTTTATATTTAGAGGTGACACCCATGATAACGTTTATTGTTTCGATTCTACTTTTGATTCTAGGTTACTTCACATACGGGACCATCGTTGAAAAGATTTTTAAAAGAAAAGATACCCGAACAACGCCTGCCTATGACCAGCAAGATAATATTGATTATCTTCCCATGGGCAAAAAGCGAAATTCACTTATCCAATTGTTAAACATCGCCGGCGTCGGTCCTATTTTCGGTCCGATTCTTGGCGCCCTGTATGGTCCGGTCGCCTTTTTGTGGATTGTGTTCGGTTGTATCTTGGGTGGCGCTGTCCATGATTATTTGATCGGGATGATCTCGATCCGTAATCGAGGGGCACATCTGCCGCAGCTTGCTGGTAAATTTCTAGGTAAAAGTATGAAACATATTGTCAACGCTTTCACTATTTTATTATTACTATTAACAGGGACGGTTTTTGTGACCGCACCAGCAACATTGCTGAGTGACTTAACCAATCATACGATCGGACTTTCACTGATCGTACTAGCGATTTTCGTTTATTATATTATCGCAACCCTTCTTCCGATTGATAAAATCATCGGTAAAGTCTATCCGATTCTAGGGGCATTACTCCTGATTAGCGCTATTGGTATTGGAGTGGGCCTTGTCGCTACGGGAGCACCGATCCCAGAAATCAGCTTGGCCAACATGCATCCGAAAGACGCACCGATTTTTCCATTGCTATTTTTAACGATTTCGTGCGGGGCTTTATCAGGCTTCCATGCAACACAAACGCCGATCATTTCCCGTACGACGCAATATGAGAAAAATGGACGTTTCATTTTCTACGGGATGATGATTGCGGAAGGTATTATCGCAATGATTTGGGCCGCAGCGGCCATGAGTCTGTTTAGCGGTCAAGAATTAGCAGCCATTACTGATCAAGGCGGACCGGCTGCCGTTGTCAGCGCAGTTGCCAAGGAAATGCTCGGAGCTGTCGGTGGTACAATCGCCGTCCTTGGGGTCATTGTTCTACCCATTACTTCCGGTGACACCTCGTTCCGCAGTGTTCGGATGATAATCGCCGATTACTTCCGGATTGCTCAACGAAAAATGAGCAGCCGTATCTGGATTGCTGTCCCATTGTTTGTTATTTCCTTTGTATTGACGCGCATCGATTTTAACATTCTCTGGCGCTATTTTTCATGGGCCAATCAATCCACGGCCATGATCGCCCTTTGGGTCGGCGCAATGTACCTCATTCTCGGTCATCGCAATTACTGGATCGCCTTGCTTCCAGCAACGTTCATGACCTTTGCAACATTTACGTACATTGCTTATGCCCCCATCGGCTTTGGTTTACCTATGACGATCAGTTACATTCTAGCAGCCCTAGGTACTGTCATTGTGATAGCACTGTTCACGATGCGAGTCCGACGCTTCCGTGAGCCAGCTTTCCCGATCGATGTAGAAATGGAAACGGGCTACAACAAAGCAGGTTGATGTAAGACATAAGACACCCCAGGCTGTATGAAGGCCTGGGGGTTTCTTATGAGCTGCACTGAGTAAGCACTCTCCAATGAGAGTACGTTCGCGTTAAAAATGAGCGAGTTCTAGTTTTGGTTACCGAATTTCCTACCCACTTGTGTAACGCCTACCCATTAGCCGGTTTCTCCCGCATATACAAAAACACATTGGTGATGATTTTAGAAAACAAAAATACCCCTAGGTAACCAAAAAAAAGGGTTAAGTAATTGGCTCCATCACCAAAACGGAATAAGTGAATACTAGATAAAAACGGTTTAAAAATGAATGCAAAAAACAGGGACACACCGATTGAATAAATATAAAAATTTTTATTGTGGTTCAGCGTCCACTGGTAAACTAACATAAAGACAATCGGAACCAATGAAGCATCTAACGAAAGAGCAAATGGGAAAAACGGAATTAGCTGGTGAGGGTATTGCCAAAGTCCTTGTCTAACACCAAATATATCTGAATACCCAAACCAAACGTGAATATTGAACCCATAAAATCCTAATAACATCATCTTACTCCTGTCAATCAGAAAATACAGAATAATCAGGGGGAGTAATAACAGACAAGCACCGAACCAGAATTGCCATGTGCCGATATGTGAATATTGCTGCCAATGGTTAATTTGGGTATGACTCAATTTTTCCTGTAGTGAAGCAATGTTTTCAAGAAGGTTCAATTCCTCACTTGTCAATAAAAAAACTCCTTTCAGTTAACCATCTTTTCATAATTTAACCAAGGCCTCGAGAAGTATTCCATTGATTTGAATTTTCATCTCAACTATGACATTAACGGTTATTTTTAAACAAACAGGGTCTAGCAAAAAGGGATTCCGATCATATTGAAACCCGCTGCACACCACAGCGGGTTTCCTCACTTATCATTTTTATTTCCGATTGAGATAAATCTGCTTCAAAGCACCATAATCGGTTTTGCCGCTGCCCATGACCGGAATGTCATCAATGATTTCTATTTCCTTCGGTATCACAATCGCTGGATGTTTTTCCGATTTAATATATTGCTTAAGGTCTTTGAGCGCATGATCAGCGTTCGTTGTGAACAGAATGATTTTTTCCCCTTTGCGTTGGTCGGGAACGGCAATCGTTGCAACTTCACTCGATTCAAAGCATTCCATCGCCAACTGTTCGACCAATGTCAATGAAATCATTTCCCCGCCAATCTTAGCAAACCGTTTTAACCTAGATATGATGTGGACGTAACCTTCATCATCAATGCGTACGACATCACCCGTGTCGACCCATTCCTCAGCTGGGACAAAGCCCTTATTGTATAAGAGGTAGCCTTTCATGATATTCGGCCCTTTTACAAACAATGAACCGCCGTCTTTGATCCCGTCAACCGGTCGGATTTCGTGCTGTATGCCGGGCAAGAGCTGCCCCACGGTGCCCCGCTTATTATTACGCGGTGCACCGAGCGCAATGATCGGTGCCGATTCCGTCATGCCGTAACCTTCAAAAATTTGCACCTGGAATTGCTCCAAGTATCGGTTATACACTTCGTCCTTTAATTTTTCCCCGCCGGCAACAACTAACTGCAAAGAACGCATGTCAAGTGAGTCCGCATATTTAGCATACCCGTTTAAAAACGTCGATGTCGCAAAAAACACCGTGATCTGATGTTGATAGACAATCTCCGGGATCACTTTATAATCTAAAGGGGACGGATGAAGGTAAACCGGTATGTTCATCACAAACGGCATAAGCGTTCCCGCCGTCAATCCAAAGCTGTGAAACATCGGCAAGACATTCAGAACCTTATTCGTCTCGTCAATATCAACAGTGGTCAGCGCCTGCGTGATGTTCGCATAGATGTTACTATGCGTTAGGATAACCCCTTTAGGCCGGCTATCAGTGCCTGACGTGAATAACACCAACTCCGGTTCAGATACGTTGTCCACGCCCGCCTTTGTCGCATAAAGATAGCCGGCTTTTACCTTGTGAGTTGTCGTAATCGATTGTTTAATATCTTCCAGATAGACGAGTTTCACATGCTTCTCGAGTCCTGATGCCACCGAAGATAAATTGGCTTGCTTAATAAACGCCCGCGACGTCAGGATTGTCCCTACCTCAGCCGTTTCACAGCATTCGGTTAGTGTCGTCTCTCCCATCGTGAAATTAAGCATCACCGGGGTCTTTTGCAGATAAAATAAGCCGAACAACGCAAGCGCATGCGGTACCGATGTTGGCAGCAGTAAACCGACACGCTGCTCTTTCAGTACCGGTCGTAATGCTTCGGCCAGACCATAGACCTGAAGCAAGCTGTCACGATAAGATAACGTCGACGATTGGTCCATCATCGCTGTCCGCTTAGGATTGGCCTTGCCCTGGGCCACCAACTCATTAAAGAAATTATAACTGCCAGGCCGGTACCGTAGCTTGAAGCGCTGATCCTGTATATAAAAATAGAAAGACCGGGCCAACTGATCACTGTCATCAGCGATCTCAGAACCAGGCTGCCATAACGGCAATTCTGAGGTGACGCTTCCTTTTTCTACAATCACCGGTTTGACGCGATCGAGATAAGGCGCAATACTTGCAAATATCGCCGGATAATACTTTCCTGGGGTTTCCCATTCCCGCGGTTGGTTTTCTGGAAACATCACAACCGAATAGCCACTCTCAATATGTTCCTGCACCTTTTTCAGACTCTTCGGCTGTGTGATGTCATATGTCAGCACAGAATCAAGGTCGACCTTTGACTGCAAATGCTGATCGATAGCAAATGTCACATCGGATGCCATATGATCTTTTAAATGTTTGACATCATTGATGGATTGAAACGTTGATAAATAAATCGTCCCCGCCATATGTCCCCTCCTTACTTTTCTTATATCTAGGCTCTATGCTTATAAATGGTTGTTTTTGGACCGCAACCCGGATACACTTCGCTTTCCGCGAGCAACCATCAATTCGTATCTAAAAAATCAACAACTTTTTTAAAACAGCCTATATCTATGTAAGCGCTTGCTATTTATTGATATCTATCAAAGCATATCATACAAATTCATGCTTTTTAAGCCTAATCATAAAGATTAACGCAAAAGCAATGCAGGCTTTTGTACCCATAATTTGTAACAATCACCACGATTGAACCATAATATCATGGAAGCAATCTATTACTTTTACACTAATTTCTAAAAATTCGGATAATAATAGTTAGGTCAGTCCATTTTTCGGGTATGTCTCTATAAAGGAGGCGATATTCATGAGTGTCTACCAAGCGCTAATGCTCATGATTAAATTCGGTATTCTAGTTGTCCATATCATGAATCAGTCCGAATAGTGTCGCGGTGCCTTTAGAAAGGAAGGAATAGTAGATGATCGGGCAAAATTGCATTTTATGGACACCGCTTCGTGATTTCAGTGTCCAGCAAAGAAAAAAGCGCCGGACAAATCAAACCATTCATCCGGCGCACTTTTATTTTATGATTCTTGCTCAATTAAACCGTATTTACCGTCCTTACGCTTGTAAACCACGCTGATGTCATTTGTTTCATCATTATTGAAGACGAAGAACGTGTGTCCAAGCATGTTCATTTGTAAAATGGCTTCGTCAACATTCATGGGCTTGAAATCAAAACGTTTGTTACGAACCACTTCGAATTCTGATTCCTCTTCTTCAACCACCTCAGTGGCTGTAGCCAGGCTGCCCTCAGTCATGGCATCGCGCCATTGTTTTGGACGGCCGCTTTGACGAAACTTGCGATTGACTTTTGTTTTATATTTGCGGATTTGCCGCTCTAGTTTTTCTGTAACGAGATCAATGGCTGCATACATATCTGTATGTGTATCCTCGGCTCTTAAGAGAAGTTCTTGCATCGGGATGGTGACCTCAATAACGCGATCGTTATTGTGTACTTCCATGTTCACACGAATCTCGGTTGTGATTGGCTCATCAAAATACTTTTCGAGCTTTCCAAGCTTCCGATCTACGTAATCCTTCAGTGCTTCAGTCACCTCAAAGTTCTCACCACGAATATTATAGTTCATAGAGAACTCCTCCTTTCGAATTACATATGTATTCTCCAGAGCTTCTGATTATCCCTGCAAAAGTTATAATTTTTCTGAACCTTCCATTCATACAGTGGAGTTTCCCTCAGTTAACGTTCATAATTCCCTCCTTACAGCCATTTTCACTAATTCAACGTGTCCACATTCATAGAATTCCCGTTTCTATTCAACCTCAAACCTAGTTAGGAACGTTGATATAAAAAATGTTTCACCTAACTATTGCTGTGTATAGCTGATCAATTGCGCCTCAACATTTCGCTTCCAGGACAGGAACCTAGGCGACAATTCCGATAAGACGCGTTCGTGTAAAATTTCCGGTTGTACGCCGGATGCCTGATTCAGCCGACTGACGAAGTTGTTGAATGTAGTGATAGCGGTTTGGAGAGCTTCATTGGACTCAAACCAGTCTGATAATAGTTGATGAGATTGATTGATTTGCATTAACGCTGCCATGATGTCCGGCAGCATTTGCCTGGCAGCGTCCATCTGATCATCGAACGCTCGATTCTTAATATATATAAATGCCTGCTCTACTGTATTAATAAGGTCTTGATATTGATGTAACACAGTGAGTTGCTCTTCGGTTATCGGCATAGTTTCCCTACTTTCTTTGATCCAAAAACATGCCATCCTTGGAAATACCAAATGGATGAGCATAACTTTTGTTCTTATGCTTCTTTTGTTTCAATACTTGACGGTCGCTCTGAATATCAGCCATCACGTCATTCATGTACCGACGGATATCACGATCGGTATCAACTAAATAGGCCGCCCATTGGTTATTAGAACTTGCCTCTGATGCCGGTAAATGATGAATGATTTGATCGCGCTCATCAATGAATTGATTGAGCTGCTCAATAAAGACGTCGCGCGATTCGCACGTTGTGGAATAAGTCTTCAGATGTGCGAGCATGTCCACAGATTTTTGATAAAGGTCTTTGGCTGTCAATGTCATGCCTGTCCACCCTGTCCGTGTTGCTGCTTACGGGTAATTTGGATGACTTGTCTCCAAGTATCGCGAAATTCTGTAACGAGCTCCGCCACCTCATTCAAAATCTCTTGATCACTTTGCATATTAGCTTCAATTAAACGCCGATTGATATAGTCATAGAGCGGCATAATCTCCTGTGAAATCGGGACTTTCATATCCATCGTTGTCATCAGTTCCTGAATGATGCGTTGTGCCTTTTGCAAAGCCGTATTTTTATTTTCCAAGTCTTCATTCTTGATCGCTTCTTGACCTTGGCGAATAAATTTCAAGCAACCGTTGTATAACATGAGCGTCAGTTCGCCTGGTGATGCAGTGTCCACTGAATTTTTTTGATAGGCTTGATAAGGATTTGCAGTAACCATTGGATTATCCTCCTGTGTTCAATCATTCACTTTTTAACTAAAGTTCTGTGAGATATAAGCCGATTGTTGGTTGGCCCGTTGGATCGCTTGCTCCATAGCGGTGAATTGACGGTAATACCGGTCTTGGACGTCCGTAAGATGATCCTGGAAATCATCGATACGCTCATTCATATCTTCCAGGCGCTTGCCGATGGAAAATTGACTGGTTTCCATTCCTGTGTTGCCCGCTTTATTTTCGATTTGCGCCGTGGTGTTACTTATGGTCTCATCCATCCGCTGCATAATACCTTGTTCGTCGCTATTTTCGCTGTGATTCGTAAAGAGTTCCATGACCGCGTTGGGATCATCTGCAATCGCTGCTTTCAACTTCGATTCCGTTAAGATCAGCTTCCCATTCTCCCTGTAATTATCCGATGTTTGAATCCCAATCTCTGACAACTGATTGTAGTCCGGGTTACTTGTACCAGACACTTCACTATATAAATCCATGCGCATTTTCGTTAACCCACTGGAAAGAATATGGTCCTGAGATAACATCCCACTTTTGGCTTTCTCCATCCATAATTCAATTTCACGATCCGTCATTTCCTCTTGTTGCTTGTCCGTTAATGGTTTGTAATTGCGATACCGCTTTTCTGAGGTTTTGTCATTGACCTTCTCAATCACTTCATTATATTTATCGACCCAGTCTTTCACTTTATTAAAAACTGCGTCCACATCCGTTGAAGATGACACCGAGACAGGTGCGGTAAAATTTTGCTTAAGATTAAATGTCATACCATCAACTGTGAAGTTATTTTTGTGATTCGTTGTTTCCAAACCGTTAATCGTAAAAGCAGCATCGCTTCCACTTTGTTCATTCGATCCATCTAATTTTAATTGCTCTTTCATAAATCCGGTAAACTGTATTTCAGCATCCCCTGCAGCTGATGTATTAGCATCGGCCCCAATACTTCCAGAGCTCGGTGCACCACCATGGAAATTACCCGTTTTCGTTCGTGTGATGGAAACTTTATCTGAGGCAGTGTCATAGAACATATTGACATCCAGATCCGAATTGTTAACGGTCTTGAGGACATCATTCAACGAATCAGAACCCTCAAACGTGAATATTTTTGAATTTTCACCATCATCATTATACGTCGTGACGTCAAAACTGAACGTTCCATCACTATCAAAAGTTAGGGGTTGATCAAACTTATCTTTTTGTGATGATAAACTCGCCGTGAGATCAATTTTGTCGTCTTGTGATCCCGAAATCGAACTCGCACTGCTGTTATACGCCGCCGTGGCCTTTGTCACGTTAGCAATCGTATAGCTTGTATCTGAGGCATTCGTGCTCGCCGAGGCCGTTACGAGACTTTCATTCGATGATGTCGTTGTTTTTGTCAGATAGCTCCGCTCCAGCGACATATCAAAGGTCGTGTCTTTCAGTTCTGTCATCAGCTTATTCATATCCCGATATTCATCACGGCGCCATTCCATGACTTGCTTGTCCTGTTTCATTGTTTGCAGCGGCATTTTTTCGGCTTTCATTAATTTATCGACCATTTGATCGACATCCATACCGCTGGCCATACCAAACATCCGCGTGCGGTCACCACCGCCCATACTACCCATACCGGCTACCATTTTACTGTTCACCTCTTTATATACTTTCACCAACAATTGATCCGAAATGCTTTCTACTATTATTATCGGCTGGAATAAAGAATGGTTTAGACTTTTTGAAGAAATAGATTGAAGGAATATGCGAGAAGTTAAATAGGATAATCTAAATCCAATCTATTAATATATTAAAATCACATTACATTTACATGAATATGGCCAAATCTTCCAACACAATATGCTATAATACAAGAAATTTCGTATTAATAATACAAGGGAGAATGTATATGAAAAAAACGGTCATGTCGGTTACGGCTACTGCTGTTATTGCCACATCTTTGGCCATGCACACGGACGCGGAAGCAGCTTCCTATAAGGTTAAAAAAGGGGACTCCCTTTGGAACATTGCTCAACAATATCATACGAGTGTTGCCGTTTTAAAATCGATTAACGACCTTAACAGCACGATCATTTATCCTGATCAAATGATCCAAACGAGTAAAGGTTCATCCTCTAGCGCTAGTCCTTCGAGTTCCAGTAGTTCATCTGATTCTCAATCATCTGGTGCTAAGAACATGAGTACATATACAGTCAAATCCGGTGATACGTTAAGCGGCATCGCTGCCGAACATCACATTTCTCTACAAGACCTTATGGACTGGAATAATATAAGCTCCAGTCTGATTCATCCTGGCGATGTTTTTAAAGTTTCTCAACCAGAGACAAGCTCTGACTCAAGTGAAACTGAACCAGTTCATCCCGATACTCCTGAGTCAACTGACAGCTCATCATCCGCTTATACTGTCAAGTCTGGAGATACCTTATCCTACATCGCACAAAAACATAACGTCTCTGTCGGTGATCTAAAGCAATGGAACAATCTATCTTCAGATTTGATTCTCGTTGGACAGTCCTTAACATTAAACGGAACGACTTCCGAATCTGATGACAGTACTTCAAATAGCGGTTCTTCAAATAGCAGTGCTTCAAATGATGACGGGGCTTCAAATATTGAACAAACTTCTGCTCATGCAGACTATAACGTCAATTCACTTATTAGCGATGCGAAAGAGCAAGTTGGTACGGGATACGCATGGGGCGGCGCTTCGCCAAGCGGGTTCGACTGCAGCGGATTCATCCACTACATCTACACTAAAGCCGGGAAAGATATCAGACGTACCTCCAGTGATGGCTATTACAACCGCTCCTTCTATGTGAACGCACCGAAAAAAGGTGACCTTGTGTTTTTTGAAGACACTTATGAAAGTGGTATTTCTCACATGGGGATCTACATTGGGAATAACGAATTCATCCACGCTAGTTCTGACGGCGTCATGATTTCCAACTTAGACAACCCATACTGGAGTAAACACTTCGATAGCTACAAACGATTCTTCTAATGGAATTGGAAAAGCAGACCGAGGTTTATATGGTACCTCCTAAGTAGACAAAAAAAGAAACGGTTTTTACGATTTATAGTTTAATCCGTTTCAAGGACTACTAGGAGGTATTTTTTATGCAACCGAATCGATTCCATCATTCAAAACTAAAGCAGAAAATCCAAACATTTGTCAGTGTGCTTGGCCTGTTGATTTCCACTCTAGGCGGACGCTTTCCGCGGGCATGGCTTGAGCCTCCTCATGCTTCGCACTGCGGGGTCTCAAGACTCATGCTATTCCCGCAGGAGTCGCCGCCTGCCGTTCCAATCAACGATGTTAACGTGCTGAATTGACAAACATTAATACAATAGACCTTTGGATTGTTCAGATCAAGTATAAATATAAGCAATGATGAAATTGATTCAACCAAAAGAGGAGCCATTCCTGTATGGGGAAAAGTAGGTGATTTGAAATGTCTATAAAAGTCCAAAGAAGTGAAAAAATCACATACTCTATATTGTTATGGATTATGCCAGTCATAGGGGCAATCGTAACTACTATAACAAAGTATGGGATTACCTTAAATATTGATTTGGATCCTTTTCCCGGAACCTATTGGATATCAATAGTTTGGTTTCTCATTGGTTTCCCTATTGATATGGTCTTAAGAATAAAATATTATAGTACAGTCCACAATAAAAAGTGATCTCTATTTGAGGTCACTTTTTATTATTAATACTAAGTTAAATAATGTAGCAAATCCAAAATTATATAACTTGATTTTTGGTTCTTTGATGCCTATAATGAATTTTAAAAAGAACATCGGCGGCAACCGATGTTCTATAGCAGCTAACCGCATGAAGTGCGGTTGCCGATTCAGAAAGAAATAGCCTTCCCTACTCAGCCTAAATAATGCAGGGGTCTATTTCTTTTTTTTGTGAGACAGCAATTACCGTGGCAACTAAAAGACCAAAACTGATCATTAAGTTCATGGTATGATATACTGTCAGATGATCACTGCCTACCCTGCGTCATAGATCTTGCTTTGCTTAACCTGCCCTCTTCTTATTTCATGAATTTTTTAACTATTCAAAAATAGAGGTGAAGCTTTGAAACTACCAAGCTACCGTAGTACTGTAACTTTTTTTTTAGTATGGATTTCATATTTCTAATACTGAAATTCATTTAATTAAACATATAAACATGCTCTTTTAAGACTCAAAACAATTTGATATCTTTTGAAAATCAATAAATAAAATAGAAAACAAAAGTTTCCCATCATAAAACAAGCTCTCATATTCTGAGAAATACAATGAGTAAATTTTCTTATTTAATATATTTTTTGTATAATAGTATCAAGAAAAGAGGTGATGATTATGACAAAGACCCAGATAAACTGTCCTCTTTGTGGGAACAGAATTAAAATTATAGGGTATATTTCTTTTGGTATACAATACGGATACTGTACTAACACTATTTGCAAAAGCCCTTATCCAGTATTCCACAAAAAGCAATAACTACTACCTATTCTTATTAATGTAAATTTATTATAATAATAGGTACCTCTCAATTTGTACCCACCTTATTTTTAAAATAACGGCTCTTCGTCATTTTTTGTGTCACTCACACATTTCCAATGCTTTTAATAACCCATTTTCTTCCCTTGTTCATGCCAATCACCTAGCTTCTAAAGTGAGAGGGTCAAGGGCGTCCTTGACGCTTGAACGGAAGCAGCTTATCATGCCACGAGATGAAGAAGGTCTGTATCTCGTTGTCTTTGGCCATAACTCCAGTTTCACATGAACTCTAAAGTGTTCACAGATAAAATCAAATACGCTTTGATTGGTCCCCTTGTCCTAGCATAAAAGTGCATGAATATTCTAATATATTAAATTCCCAAATGATGAAAACTGGCTGTTCATAACTGGCTTCCAACCATTTGAACCACATGATATTTTGAAAGCCTTGAAATATCGCTGTTTGACAGCTCATGACTATTGTGCGAATGGTTCTAGGAGGTAAAACAGAAGAGTGACCCAGAGTAAAATGTACCCTTTGTAAATGACATTAAAAAAAGAGTTATGCTACATTTAGAAGATGATTCCTGTATTGAACAGGGGTCATCTTTTTTAAATGCCATTGATATCTATAATCATTGTAATAGGTCATATATGATTTGATTTCTCTTTTCAACTGTTTCAGTGTTTCGCAAGGTTTAATAAATGCCTCATCCTTAAAATGTCCAAAAAAGGATTCCTGAGGGGCATTATCCCAACAGTTCCCTCGTCTTGACATCGATTGTCCTATACCGTATTTCTTAACTAACTTTTGAAAAGTGGGGTTAGTATAATGAAAACCTTGATCCGAATGAATAAAGGATCCAATTTGCTAACTTTATTCTTCTATTATTTTTCAACTTATATAACGTATCTGTCGCCATATCTAATGTAATACGGTCAGAAACGTTGTAGGCTAGTATTTCGTTAGTCGAGCCGTCTTTAATAGTGGACAGGTAAGCTTTTTTACCTTTGCCATAAAATAAATAAGTAATATCTGTAAGCAACACCTTCCCAGGCTTATCCTGCTTAAATTGTTGGTTTAATAAATTAGGTAATACAGTGTGTTCCTTTGTTGCTTTAGCCATTCTTCGATATGGATTTGCTTTTCTAATTGGACAGATAATATTGTATTTCTTCATGATTCTACGGATCCGTTTTAGGTTATAAATGATTTTAAAATGACCTTTTAATGTCATTTTAATTTGTCTCACTTGGTCTTCCAGAGTTACCTTTACGTGTATCTTGAAGTCCATTTATTCCAGACTCTTTGTAGGCAACACGCCAACGATAAGCAGCCATTTCCATGCGTTTCTTACCGATAATATCTATATTGAAGCCTGATTCTTCGAAAATCTGTCTAGGTAATTTCCCATTTTCACGTTATATTATAAGTTTACGCTTAAATGCGTCTGTATAGGTGATTCCTTTTTCACTAACTGACTTCACAAATGGATTAGCAGCTAACTGCTTTATTTCTTTATCCCTCAATAACATATTACTCATCGTCAATCATTTCCTCATCCCAGTGTTTTTCTTCATTATACATAAAAGTACCCCATAGGGTAGACTCTTTTTTTAGTGTCTACTCTATAGGGTACATTTTAGAGCTCGACGATCGACACCCATTTCTATCCGATTATCATCAATACCAACTACACTTAAAAGTTCTGTCTCTATAAGTGTTTGGTTAGCGATATCATAATAAATCCGTTAATTGTTTTGTAGCTAATATTCAACTGACGGTTGACATAACTGATTGTGCTATCTTTGCACCTATCAAAAACGTGCTGCCGTATACTATAGGTTTGATTTTTATTCTGTGGAATGGAATCATGGATTCGCTGAAGACTTCCTGACGGTTCAAGCATCGACAACGCTTGGTATAAACCCATAAATATAACAGTGACAAATCAATATTGGATTTTACTCGCTATTTCCTCCATTTCTTGATGTAGGTCTGCTGAAAAGGTTTGCCAAGACATAGCGGTTTTTTAGCCAAATGTTGAATTTTAACACCAAATGACCATGAATCAGTAATAGTTGATAGTAAAACTTATGTTTATCTATTCTTCTTATATAAGGGTATCTGTGTATATTTAAAAGTATGCTCTTAAATAAGTCTTATCATTGTCAGGTAACGTTACCAGGGGGACCGAGAAAACATTTCCTGAACTGTGATAAGATTTTTTCCAAGATGCCACCTCTAAGACTATTTCATTAATGTATCCATTATATTACTACCAATCAAACGTTTTCACATAACCTAATTCGACTAGTAATTGCCCCCCAATTTGCTTGAAGTTTTCCTTATCTTGCTGCGAAAGTTGTTTTTCCCATCTATTCTTGGATTTTGTATATAACTTCTTAGACACCTGTTTTGTACTGGATTCTTCTGGTTCATAGCCTCGGTCAACTTGATCATAATTTAGAACTTCAGGGGACCATGGCTCACCAATAAAGTTTAGGACAGTTTGTATGATTTGTTCTGGTTGATTTATCAAGTCTTCATATTTAATAGTCAAAACATTATCTCTCAATTGCGGATGATTAGAATCATTTATAGCCTTATTAACAACTTGAGCCCAGTATTTGGCCGCATTTTTGATATTTTGAACATACCAGAGAGGTTTTCCTTGAAAATCCCGCCAATTCATCTCTACTAAAGATGATGCAACATCTCTACCATCCCTAACAACATGAATAAACTTTGCCTTGGGAAAGATATTGGCAAGTTCTTTCATGATTAATACATTGTGAGGGGTTTTCTCTATAATTCTATCCGCTTTTGACCAATTTTTGAATTTCCGAAAGAAGCCACTGACAAAGGTAGCGTATATATCATTAATATCACTTTTTTCTAAATGGTATGAATGCATAATTGAGGTTAGCTGATTCGTTTGGTTATATAAATCGGAGATCATTGGCAACAATTTCAACTCTGGACCTGAACAAAGGTTTGGATGTGCATTAAGCATCACTCTTAATAACGTTGTACCCGAACGACCCGCACCACCAACAAAAATTGGTGATTCTTCTTTTCCACTGTAATGTTCCGGAATAGATCCTGCAAGGCTTTCATTAATTTCAATTCGAGATTCTTTACACATCTCTTTAAGACCCAATATGTTGATCATTTCCTCATAAATAGTGTCAAATGAATAACTATTTTTCACTTTTTTAATTTGTTTCAACATTTGACAATAATTTGATTGAATGTCATCAACATTTTGTAATATTAATCCAGCATGTAATTGCTCATTTGAATGGACTAACTTTTGAAAACCAATGTAGTCCGCAAACTCCTTTATATTGTCATCTTTACAAATTGAAATAAAAGGCTTACCAACGGAAGCTGACAATACACTTACATCATTATCTGTATTAATGGTTAACAAAGATTGATTTATTAATCGCTTTAGTCGGTTCAAACTGCTTGTTTCTTCAATTATCGATAAACGATCTTCGGTGAATTTCTCACCGAAAAACTTAATGTATTTTCGTGCCTTTAAGTTTAGCGGGTTAAGAGTAATTAAATAACCTTTATTCAATAAAATTTGTATAGCTATTTCAAACTGTTCTTCGGTATGTTCGTCTAATTGTTGATCAATATTAACTAATATGTCCTCTGATTCATTCTTTTGTATTTCTATAGAATCTCTGGATAAAAACAAGGGATTGGCCAAAGTCCAAATGTCTTTATTTCTACTCTCTACTAAAGAAACAACATGATTTTTAGTTTTGTAATCTCTAACTGAAACAGCATTTAGATCTAATAAAAGCTCACTTAATTCATTACTTTGTTCTTCAATCTTATCTGTCGAGCCAAATCCTGTACACCAAGATACGATTGGAATATTGAAATTCGCTGCTCTATGATATATATTCAAAATTTCATTTAAACCAAAATACGGGCCTGAACCTATTATAATCAAATCATATTTTTCAATATCAAAATCATAATTTTCTTGAATAATGTATAAATCTATATTTATTTGAGCATTTATACGTTTATCTTGCAGAAAACGATAAAAAGACTCTTTAAAAACATAATAATACCATTCAACATTTGACTTACCTAGATCGGATACTCCAAGGTATAAAATTTTTTTTAATTCACTCATAGTGTACTAACATCCTTTAAATGATTGGATACAAAATTAGATTTAGGAAAGTAAACAGATGCTTTCTGAGTAATCTCCTTGAGTTTATCAAAATAATTGTTTTGCAGACATACCATTATTGATATTTCGTAAACTCTATAGTCATTTGGCACAATATTTTGGGCGTCTTTAAAAAAGTCTAACGCTAAATCATACTGCTTTTCTTTGTATAGGCTTTTTCCCATTTTTATTAATACTTCACCTATAACATTCTCCGGTAAATTATCATGCTCTTTCAAGTATTGATTATAGTATTCAACAGCTGAATTATAATTTTCATAGTGGAACAAAAGATCTGCGACTTCTTTATATATGTTTAATTCCGAAATAACTTCCGAAAACGAATCAATATTATTTTTACTCATCTGCAAATATTTATTGATAATATTTAATATTTCTTTTTTATCTATGGAAAGCAACTGATTATTTTTATAAAGACTATATTCAATATATCTCTTTAGTGAAGGGTTGGTAATCAAAGAATAATTCTCTAATAATTGTGGATTTTTCGATTGCTGAGATGCTATAATACCATAAATTGCATATTCATTGTTATAATTTTCAACATACAATTGTTTGAACGATTCTGCGGCAACTTCATAATCCCTTTTTAACAGCTTTAAAAAAGCTTTTTCCTTTTTTAAGTAACCACCCCCAGCTACACCAAATTGACTAATGTAATATTCAGCAAGTAAAGGATTACTTATAGACAACGCCGCTTTTATTAAATATAAAGTCTCTTTTTGATTTTTTAAATTGTAAACTTGTTCAACGAATGAAATGATGTCATCTTCTTTTTCACGTTTACCTAGGATGTGCAATAATTTTTTTAAGGACGAAAACTGAAATTTGTTTTGTTTTAAGGACTCAACGTAGTTACTCACACTTTTATGGAGATTATTAATTTCATAGTATAGGTCACCCAGAGACTTAAAGACAGTATCTAAATGTAAATGTGCACTTGACTGTGAATTCAACACATTATCTAGATATTGAATACCAGTCTCGAATGATTGGATGGCATCATGGTAATGATAGTCTTTCATTAACAGTTCTCCGGCACGGAAATGAAAGTCAGGGAAATCAGGTTTGTTTTCTAATGCCTCCCTAAGAGTATCCCAAACTTCACTTTTGGAGAACTTTAGATTTAATTTGATTCCAATTATGTTTAAATAATTTTTTTCATAAATACCGATATTTTTAGAGTTACAATATTTGTTAACAAGGTAAGCGTAATCTAATGCTTTTTCCAAGTTATTATTCATCATATAAGCTTCAGAAATATAAAAACACAAATCACTATCATCTGGTTTTTTATTTAATTCCTCTAATAATAGCTTTAAATTTCGCTCACCTTTGTTTTTTTCAAGGCGTGCTGAACTCGAATAACCAGTATGAATAATTTTAATGTATTTAGTTGCATTAAGACTTTTGGCTTTCGCTTTTCTATGATAAACATATTCATGAATTGCCCCTTTATATTTTATATCAGAGTCGTTTTTAAATATTCGAATGGCAGGTAATGTATTTTGAAATACCCGTCTATCCTTATCGTAATTTGTAAGAAGGCTAAAAATCAGATTGCATTTTTGGCTTTGAGCCTCCCTTAAAATTTGTCCAAAATACTGCAAGCTATCTTTTGTGATATATTCATCCGCATCCAAGAAAATAATCCAATCTCCCGTTGCTTTTGAAAGGGCAAAATTTCTTGCTTTAGCAAAATGATCAATCCATTCAAAAAAGTAAATTTTTGCGTTGTACTTTCTTGCCATTTGAATGGTGTTATCAGTTGATCCTGTATCAACCACTATTATTTCCGATACACTAGATTGAAGGCTATCTAAACAAAATGATAAATTCTTTTCTTCATTTTTTGTGATAACACATGCAGTTACCCTCATTCTAAATTTCCCTTTCATTTTTAATTATATATAACTAAAAAGAAACTCTCGTTTTTAAAATTGAAAATAAGTGGAGGGGATCCCCCCCTCCCTTTTAAAACAATTATCTAAGTAGTTGAAGTACACCTTGTGGTTGTTGATTGGCCTTGGCAAGCATTGATTGAGCTGCCTGATTGAGAATATTGTTCTTAGTATATTCCATCATCTCTTTTGCCATATCAACATCTCTAATGCGAGATTCAGCAGATGTTAAGTTTTGTGCCGATGTCCCCAAGTTGTTTATCGAGTGTTCTAAACGATTTTGGAATGCACCAAGTTCTGCACGTTGACCTGACACGTCATCAAGCGCATTTTGTACAGCCGAGATTGAGGCTTCGGCTGAACGTTGTGTCGTAACATCAATCCCATCAACGTTAAGTCCAGATGCACTCATATCACCTATGGAAACGCCCATGACTTGTGAAGAATTGGCACCAATTTGATAATTTAAAGAGTTGTCGGTATTATTAGTTTCGGATTTTCTAGTAGTTAATGTAACTTGATCCCCTACATTTTCTTTGGATACAGATGCACTGCTCATCGTTACCTCAACGTTGTTGATGCTAAATGTTCCACCTGCACCCACATTTGTTGATCCAGTATTCCCTGACGCACTGGTCCAATCTACTGAGTAAGTTGTGGTTGTTCCACTAGTAGATAAACCAGTGATTTCCACATTATATGATGTGTCATTACTGATACTACTGCCCCCTACAGCTACTGAAGAAAAAGTATCAGTATTATTTTCATTAAATTCAACACTTTCTGTTTGACTAGTTACTCCATTCAAGTCTCCGTTAATCAGCTTTTTGGTGTTAAATTCAGTAGTATCCGCAACACGATCAATTTCTTCTACTAATGCATCAACTTCTTTTTGAATTTCTTGACGGTCAGCATTCGTATTTGTATCGTTAGAAGCTTGTGTAGAAAGTTCACGCATGCGCTGCAAAATAGATTGAGTTTCGTTAAGTGCACCCTCAGCCGTTTGAATAAGACTGATACCATCTTGAGCATTCTGCTGCGCTTGCTCCAACCCACGAATCTGCCCGCGCATTTTTTCAGATATCGCCAGACCCGCAGCATCATCCGCTGCAGAATTAATACGCATACCAGAAGACAGTTTTTCCAAAGAATTTTGGGTAGCTTGGTTGTTTTGCGACAGCTGACGCTGAGTATTCAACGCCGCAATGTTGTGATTAATTCTCATTGTTAATTTCCTCCTTGAAATTGTACTCCCACGTCCTTGTGGTCGTTTTGGAAAAGTGATGGCGGCCACCGTTCACTCGTCTTACACTTCTTATATCGGACATGTACTACAAATGTTTAATACTTTTTTCTGCATTAAAAATCCATTCACTTGATTAATTTGTTAAAAGATTTTTAAACTAGGTAAATAGGATTATAGTGAAATTTGTCGAATTGTGTTATAGTACCTTCTGTCTAGACAAATAGGGGGTATATACATATGGGGGAAACATTGAGGAACCAGGATGGATCAAGACAGCCAATCACCGGTGTTCTCATTGACCCAAATCCGGTAACAAATGCCGGGTTAAAATCTGTGCTAGAGGAGGACCCACAGGTACAACTCAAGTCATCCAAGGCACTGTCTTCTAAAGACAATGATGTTGATTTCATTATTTGCACGGTTAACATTTTTGAGAAAAGTAGCTACCATTGGCGGGATAAGGTTAAGAAACTGGATAGCCAGACTCATCTCCCTATAATGGTCGTTTCTTATCATGATGAACCGTCATTCGTTATTGATGCACTTGAGTGTGGGGCATCTGGGTTTTTGCCGCAAAGCGCAGCGTCGGAAACCTTAATTGAGGGATGCCATTTGTTGGTCGAGTATGGGGTCTACTTGGACCATCATTATGTCTTACCTCTATGTAACAGAATCAGCGGTTTTAGACATCCCGAAACATTACCGAAAGGGACGTCTTTCGCCATTGATCATGAGTTCATCCGCCGGTTTTTTACTAAACGGGAAATTGAGATTTTTGAACTTTTGGTCATGGGAACGAGTACGGAGAAAATAGCGAAGCAACTGTTTATCTCTCTGTACACATTACGGAACCATTTAAAAAACATGCTGAGAAAAACGAAAACTGAAAGCCGCACATCTTTGGTTAGTAAAGCTTACCGGTTAAAATGGGTCGTTTATTACAAGAAAGAAACACAAACTTCGTGATGTGAACAACATTTTTCTAACCTCGTTCACTTAATTCTACATAAATAACGCCCCTTCAGTGACAGCCTTTTCACCGTCATTTAAGGGGCGTTTTCCTTATCCTGCCCAAAATCAGGACTAATCAACTATAAACATTCATTAAAAGTCACCCGATATGACTAAGTAGGACTTTAAGCTTAGGACATAAAGGGGATTATCATGAGTTTTTTTCAAAAATTCAGGTGGAAAAATTTAAAATTGGGTCCAAAATATAGCGTTGCCTTTATCAGTACTGTGGTATTAGTTGCCATTTCATCAATATTGATTGGCGGATTCCTTAACAGTATTCGAAGTGACTCAGCAGCTCTGCAAAGACGCGGGGAGCGGGCAATCGACGTGACACAAATGGGCTCATTATTCAGAACCAAGGATATTCAGATCGCTGATTACATTAATCAACCATCACAGGAGTCAATAAAGGCATTTCAAGACAAACAAGAACAATTTCACCAACTTGAAGAGACAATCAAGCCGGAAATGGATACTAAAGAGCAGAAGACCTTATTTAATCAAATCAGTCAGAATAATAAAAAGGTCAACCAACTCTTTTTAACTCGAATTATCAATGCCATATCCGTCAATAACAACGATAGAGCTACGAAATTCCGGAAAGAAGTTGCTGAACTTCGCAGTGAAACTGTGGACTTACTCCAACAATTGCGCGAAATCGTCAACAAAGAACGGAATAGTGCTGTATCAAATTTACATAAAAGTACAACTGGCACGTTCGTTGTTCTCATGAGTTCAATCATTATTTCCATTATTTTAGGTGTCGGTATCATTGTTGTCATCAATCGTGTTGTCAAAAAAGCCTTCACACATGTGATTGATACAGCCAGTGATGTCGCGGACGGCAATTTATCCGTCGATAATATCAACTATCATAGTCATGATGAATTAGGGCAGCTAGCGACAGCGTTCAATCGCATGCTCAACAATTTAAAACAGATGGTCACGGATATTCGCACCGCTTCTGAAGAAGTTAAAAGCAACAGTGAAGAGCTTGCCCAATCGGCTGATGAGGTGACGGAGGGCAGTTCACAAATAGCTTCAACCATGCAAGAGTTAACATCCGGTGTCCAAGAACAATCATCAACGACGACGAACATTTCTCATAACGTGAACCAATTTTTGCAAAAGGTGCACCAAGAAAGTGATAACAGTCAAATGGTTCATTCGTCTTCCCAAGAAGTGATGGAGCTAACCAATCAAGGTTCCACATTTATGGAAGACTCCGTCGCACAAATGCAGACAATCAACAAGAACTTCGAACAATCGGCAACGAAACTGAAAGGTTTTGAAGGCCGGACACAAGAAATTACCAAACTCGTTGATGTGATTCAAGGGATTTCTGAACAAACCAATTTATTAGCGCTGAATGCTTCCATCGAAGCCGCTAGAGCGGGGGAACACGGACGTGGCTTCGCTGTCGTTGCCAGTGAAATTCAGAAACTATCCGAACAAGTTTCCCAGTCCGTTGGTGAGATTACCGATGTTGTCCAACGTATTGAAAATGAATCGAATGAAATCAGTGGGATGTTAACGAACGGCTTCCATGAAGTCGAGCAGGGTACGGACAAATTAGAAAAATCCAATCAAGCCTTTACGACCATTTACACCAACATTGTGGACATGGTTGACCGCCTTCAATCTATGTCCACTCACCTAACGGAAATTAATGAACAAGGTAAGGAAATCAATCAATCCATTGAAAATATGGCTGCCATATCGGAACAAAGTTCAGCGGGGATCGAGCAAGCCTCCGCGTCCGTTCAGCAAAATAGCAGCACCATGGAAGAAATTAAAGCCAGTTCCGAAGCCCTTGCCAGACTTGGCGAAAATTTAAATGACACTGTTGGTCAATTCAAATTATAAATCTGAAGCCAACATCGCTGGTTGCGGTGTTGGTTTTTTGATAATCCCGCCAAATTGAGACAGAATCCCGCCAATTTGAAACGTAATCCCGCCAATTTTACTAATAATTCCGCCAAATCGCTTTCCTTTTCTTTGAACCTCGTTTATAATGGGAATATAAGTTCGCTATAGAGGTGATATCGCTCATGACTCGAATCAACAACCTCGACGACATCATTGAACAAGTCAAAGCTGATAAGTGGATGATGGATGTGTTAAAAGCGGCCAAGTCCCTTGATTTGCCCGACTGGTGGGTCTGTGCGGGATTCGTGCGTGCAAAAATCTGGGATGTTTTGCACGGATTTCAGCAGAGAACCCCTCTGCCGGATGTCGATGTCATTTACTTTAATGATTCGATGATTGAAGAAGCGCAAGAAAAGACATACGAGCAACAGCTAAAAAGTATTATTCCTGATATCCCTTGGTCCGTCAAAAATCAGGCGAGGATGCATGTGCTCAATAATAATCCCCCCTACACATCTTCAATCGATGCGATGTCAAAATTTCCAGAGACAGCAACAGCCTTGGGACTGAAGCTTAACCGTGACAATGATATCATCCTCGCTGCGCCTTGTGGCCTTAATGATGTTATTAACCTCAAGGTCAAGCCAACACCCTATTTTCAGGAAACAAAGGAACGAGCACAAATTTACGAACAACGTTTAATCCAAAAGCATTGGCAAGCGAATTGGGATAAGATTAAGGTTACTAAAATATGATAATATTGTGATATGGACTAAGCTATGATTTTCGTCAAACTTTTAAAAGGAGCTAACCTTAATGGAAGTATTCGCGCTAAGCGGAGACAGTGGTACGGGCAAAAGCACAAGTGCACATTTTTTTGCCTATGAGAATAGTATCCCGGCCATTGTCGACGACGGTTTATTAATTTTTAACGGAAAAAAAATAGCCGGCACCTCTGCAAAATATGAGAAAAACTATATAACCGCAATCAAACGGGCCACCTTTTTTTATAAGGAACATACCAAAGAGGTCCGCGATGTCATTGAACACTTACCCGTTCATAGAATTCTTATTATCGGCACATCGGAAAAGATGGTCAAATTAATAGCCTCCAGATTACATTTAGGCCCCATTAATCATTATGTGAACATCGAAGACGTCCGGTCATCGGGCCAAATTAAAATGGCCTTGTTTGTTAGGAAAACTCAAGGGAAGCACGTGATCCCAATACCTGAATTACAGGTGGAACAATCTGTTTTTAAACGTTTAATCTCAAAAGGGATTCAATTATTATCACCCCAGAAAGAAGTGATTGGTGAAGCTACTGTTGTGCAGCCTAATTTCCAAGTGGGGGCAATATCCATCTATCCCGAAGTTTTGAAAAAGTTCATTTCGATCGCATGTGATAGCATCCCGGAAATCCACAGTTATAGCCATATCAGCGTTGCTCTTTCCGGATTACCTTATGCTGATTTGCAAGTGTCTCTCCAAATTACCAATGATACTGATGTCCTAAGCATAATTAAAAAAACCCAATCCCGTATTTTTCACCACTTTCAAGAATACTTAGGCATCGAATTGTACTCGATTGATGTCCATCTAACAAAGATCCACATACTGGATGCAGATATAAAATCAATCCAATCCTCAATGTAAGGATTGGATTGATCTACTAATCGTCGATTGTCGACAATTTAATTAACATTTTGTTCTGATTGATTAGCGGATACCCCACTATGATTAAATGATTTAATGTCTTCCTCACTATAGCCAAGACGCTCTAGAATCGCATCTGTATGCTCACCAAATTGCGGCGGTAAGCTATCGATTTGGCCTGGGGTTCTCGACAATTTCACGGGAATACCCAACATTTGTAAAGTCCCGAGTTCAGGGCTATTCGCTTCAACGACCATCTCCCGCTCTTTGACATGTGAATCTGTTAAAATGTCGGAGAACTGATTAACAGGTCCACATGGTATGCCAGCTTCTTCAATGACCGAGACCCATTCCTGCACGGTTTTCTCTTTAAATGCTTCTTCTAGTATAGAAATCAGTAAATCGCGATTATCCACTCTTCTAGGATTCGTTGCAAACCGTTCATCTTCCAAGATATCAAGGTCCATCACTGCCTTGAACTTCTGCCATAATTGATCGTTCCCAACGGCTAAAACAAAGTGGCCATTAGAAGCTCCAAACACTTGATAAGGTACAATATTTGGATGTGCTCCACCTAAAGGCTTCGGATCCTTTCCAGTTGCAAAATAATTACCGGCAAGGTAGGTTTGCCATGAAATCATGGTATCCAATAACGACGCATCAACCCATTGCCCAACTCCAGATCGCTCTCTCTCTTTAAGTGCCGCAAGAACTCCGATAGTTGCCCACATACCTGCGCCAATATCCGCGAGCGAATAGCCGCCTTTGACCGGTGATCCTCCTGGCTCTCCGGTCACAGACATGAGACCGCCCATCCCTTGAGCTAACACATCATATCCGGGTTTTTGTGCATAAGGCCCCGTCTGTCCGAAACCTGAGATAGAGGCTAAGATAATGCCGGGATTGTGTTGTTTCAAAGTTTCATAACCAATACCGAGCTTCTCTAATGTTCCTGGACGGAAGTTTTCAGCCACTACATCTGCATCTTCAACTAATTTTAATAATATTTCTTTGCCTTTCTCTTCTTTTAAGTTAAGGACAATACTTTGCTTATTTCGATTCACACTTAGAAAATAAGCGCTTTCTTCATCATTGACAAAAGGAGGCCCCCATTGTCTTGTATCATCGCCTTTTGGACTTTCAACTTTGATGACTTCGGCACCTAAATCCGCCAATGTCATTGTACAGAAAGGACCACTCAAAATCCTCGTTAAATCAACCACTTTTATACCGTTCAAAGGTAACATCCAACCACTCCTTTAAAAATGAGGTTTTCTTTTTTCTACAAATGCCTGAGTGCCTTCAGGAAAATCAACAGAGTCAACATATGATTCCAGTTCATCGTCCAGCAATCGATCCATCGGCGAGTTAACAGCTGCCACACCTTCTTTGACAGCTCTAAGCGAGGCTGGTGATTGCTCCTGAATACGTTTAGCTAGCGATATGACATAACGTTCAGGATTTTCCTTAACGGGAACCACATAGTTGACAGCCCCCCATTGATATGCCTCTTTCACATCTAACAACCGGCCTGTGTAGACAAGATCTTTGGTTTTGCTAGGACCCATTAAATCAACGATGCGTTTAATAAATTTTTTACTTAAGGTAATGCCTAATCGTCCGATGGGCATCCCTATCTTGGTCTTGTGTGTACCGATTCTAAGATCACAAGCTAAAGCAAGCTCAAATCCCGCACCAGCTGCGGGGCCATTAACTAAAGCAACCGTTGGAATAGGCAATGCTTCAAAAGCCGAAATTGCTTCTTCCATGGCCTTGAATGCGTCATTGACTTGATCAACTGACATCCGGCTGAATTCTTTAATATCAGAACCAGCTGTGAACAGCCCCCCTGAACCTCGAATAATAACAACTTTTGATTTCGGATTCTCAGGAATCCGTTTAGCAATATCAGCTAACTCCAACCACATATTGACCGTCATCGCATTTTTGTAATGCGGACGATTGATTGTTACAATTGCTAATCCTGAACTTTCCTGAAGTGTAATTTTCCCATCTTGTTCAACCCGATTGAGTGTCACTCTCATTGATAAGACTCCCCTCCATTTAACACAAAGTACAGTAATATATTTATTCTTTATTGATCTGATCATCAACCCTGCTAATAACATCTTGATTATGTTTTTCTAAAATACTATGAGCTTCTTCAGACCGGCCTTCCTTTAACAAATTGACAATTAGTTGATGTTCCCTCAGTGACTTTTGCATGTTTTTTTCTTCTAAAAACGAAATTCTTTGTAATGATAAAAGCGGGATACCTAGACGCGAGTACATATTTTTGATGATACTGCTCTGACTCATTTCAATAAGATGCAAATGAAATTGGTGATTTAAGTTCGCATAATCTTGGTTATCATTCTCAACTTCATCCATGAGTTTGACCTTATTTTCCATTTCCTTAATAATGGATTGATTGACTCCGACGACACTAATACGTTTCATAGCCATGGATTCTAGCATAATCCTTATCTCTAACAAATCATACGCTTCTGACTCAGTATAGCCTTTAACCACAGCCCCTTTCCTTGGAATGCGTTCAATTAAGCCTTCAATCGTTAATAAATATAAGGCCTCTCTAATAGGAGCCCGACTTGTGCCGAATTCACTGGCATACGCTGTCTCAACAACCTTTTCCCCAGGTACGAGCTCGCCTGTAATAATTTGTTCAGCTATTTTTTCAGCAATAAGATAAGAAAGTGAATTATTATCAATCATTTGATCTTTCATTTGTCTCCTCCTTGGAGTGACCGCAGCCCTTGTATTTGGAGACATTATAACATTTCATTCTTAACATTTGCCTATTGTCAACTGTCGACAATAATGTGACCAAAGATCATATTTATCCTAATAAAGCATTCATCGTTAAGAATAATACTGATGGGCACAAAAGGCAACCTAAACCGGTATAAAATGTTGCTGTCATAGCACCATAGGGAACCAGTCTAGCATCTGTTGCAGCTAAACCCGCTGAGACACCGCTTGTAGTACCAATCAAGCCACCGTAAACCATTGCTGTCCGCGGATTATTGAGACCAATAAGCCTAGCCACAATCGGTGTTCCAATCATTGTTAAAATCGACTTAACTAAGCCTGCGGCGACGCTCAGAGCTATCACTCCAGAACTTGCCCCAATCGCCGATCCCGTTACAGGCCCAACAATATAGGTCGCTACCCCTGCTCCAATTGTTGTCAAATTAACCGGATCCGTATATCCAAATGAAAGGGCAACAATGACACCAACGACAAAGGATACCAGAACGCCACAGAATAGGGAAATAACACCAGCTAAGCCGGTTTTTTTAACTTCATCAAGATTGGCACCAAAGGCAGTAGCTACAATAGCTAAATCGCGTAGCATCCCCCCACCCATTAAGCCAACACCTGCAAACACTCCGATATCAGCTAAGCCGTTCTCTCCGCCTGTCTGTAATCCTCCAAAATAAGCCAAAACAAGTCCTAATAATATAGCAATGGCTGAACCATGTATTCTACCCTTGGTAACCTTATTGGAAATAATATATGAGACATACATTGTAATACCAATGACTGCAAAGGCTGCTACCAGACCATTGTCCTTTAAAACATTTAACAAGGTATCCATCATTTTGGTACCCCACCCTTCATTTTACATAAGTTATATCACTTCATCCTCTTCATTTTCATAGGCACTAGAATTATTCCCGCCAATTTTACTTAAAATTGGAACCAGTACAAAACTGACTGCAACGGCGCATGCCCCTGCCATTATAGCCATTGGCCCGCCTTTAACGGCTGCTAAAACATTTTGCTGCGCTGCCATTGCCACAACTATAGGAATATATATAGCACTCCAAAACGATAACCCTTCTTTGGTATTTTTATTAAGCTTATTTTTCTTCATTAAATAATCAACCAATAACACTAAGATCAACATAGCAATGCCAACGCCGCCAACATTTGCACTTACACCTACAATTTTGCCTAACAACCCTCCTAGGAAAGTGCCCGCTAACATGCAGATTGATAGTAAAGCAACGCCATATATAACCATTCATAACATCTCCCAACCTTTTGATACTCATTAGCCAACCTTATGTCAACTGTCGACAATTAATGAAGCGAATGTTTTCTCTATCACCTCGTTTATACGAATGATCATTCCTAAGTGTGAATATTACTATTATTGCCGCTTTAGATAGCGCTTACATATGAGTATACATAAATATTTCTTAGAATTCAATAGAAAATTTTGAAACTAATGATTAATGAATAGGAAGTTAGCTTATCACCTCTTTTCGCTTCACCCATTTAGATGTCCATTTATTCAAAACCTGTTGTCTGAACTACATAGCGATTTATTCTATTGACTGATACACAAGGTTGGCTACTTTATTTGACAATGGTCCCGTACTAGGTAGGGATCCATCCGGCAAAGGCCCGTTATTCTGCTTATTCGTTAAAACGATGATTTGCAAGTTATATTTCGGGTCAAAAATAACTTGGGTCCCAGTAAATCCGGTATGTCCGAAAGCTTCATCTGAGTGCATAGCCCCCATATACCAACTTTGGTTAAGCTCCCAACCATATCCTTGTCCAAAACGTTGTGGTTGCCTAAAGGTATCTATGACCGATTGATCATAAAGCTTGACCTTACCGAATGTTCCACCGTTCAACATTGTCTGACCCAAGATAGCCATATCGCGGGCTGTTGAAAACAAACCTGCATGTCCGGCTATACCGTTATTGCCGTAATAGCTATTTCCATCATTGACCTCTCCAACTAGGGTATGATGTCTCCACCGGTTGAAATCATCAGCATCTTTCTCCACATAATAGCCGAAGTTCGGGTCATCGATCATTTTATATTCGTATGGGTTACCCCAGGACGTCGCAGCTATCTTATTATCTAATTGATCCGGGGGTGTAAACATTGTGTCCTTCATTTTTAATGGTTCATAGATATGTTGCTGCAAGTATTTGTTAAGTCGCTGTCCAGTTATTTTCTCAATAACAAACCCCAGTGTCATAAAACTAAAATCGCTGTATCGACGATCCGTTCCTGTCGCATATTCTAAAGGAAGGTTATTAATATATTGCAAGACGTCACTTGGAGTGTCGGCATAAAGATAAGTTGGTTCCCATGGCGTTAATCCCGATGTGTGAGTCAGTAAATCAGCAATGGTAATGTCCCCTTTACCATGTTGGGCAAAACCAGGGATGTATGACGCCACTTTATCATTGACTGAAAGCTTCCCTTCGCTGACAAGTTTCATAATCCCTTGTGTTGTTCCCATGACCTTGGTAATAGATGCCATATCAAACATGGTTTTCTTTTTCATGCGACGAGGATGATCCAGTACATGTCCCATATCATATTTTTGGGCATATCCATAAGCAGTTTCTTTTACTATCTTGTTGTCTTTGGCAATTAAAACAACCGCTCCCGGTGTCGTTCCGTTCTGAATTGATGTATTAACAACCTTGTCAATTTTCGCTAATTCATTAGCGTTCATTCCCACTGCTTCTGGACTTCCGTGACTGATCTTCGGACTTCTTGCAGATGCCGACGTAGATGACAAAACTAGCCCTCCAAGACTGACAATACAAACGAGCATGACCATGGTTATCTTTCTCATCATACACACTCTCCTCCCAGTGTTATAGATCTGTTTCACGCTTCCCCATTTGATAAAATATTGCCCATAGCATCATAAATACCGGCGATCTTTGGGTGGTTGTTAACCCCTGTAACAATAGCCACTTGAGCATTGGTTACAAAAATTTGTGTCCGGAAGGCAAATAAAGCTGTGTCCCCAATTGCCGATTCATTGACGTTCAAGGTGCCATAATAGTCAATATTTCCAGGATCATTGGGTATCACTTCAGCCTTGGCCATTTCACTAAAACGATGGCCTACAAGTGCCCTTTGAACATGTGAGCGCGGATAGAATCCACCGCCAAATACATATGACTGGTGATCAAATTTATGTGATACCTCAGATACATAAACCATCGCCGGGATTTCAGGATGACGTTCATCGGTATGAAGGGGCGTCGTCCCTGTTAAGGCATGGCCGGGTTCTCCTTGAGTCCCACCATGCTCCTTTATTAAACTTAATGTTTTTGATGCATTGGCGCTAGGTGCATTAACTTGAACGTTCTGATATCCTTTAGAGCGCAAATAATTAGCCGCCTTATTTATTGTTTTAAAATTAGAGGCGGGTTTAACGCTATTATCTTCAACAGATAAACATGGAAAACTTGTGACACCGATTATATTGACACCCGATAAGCGTTCAATTTTTCCCACCTCTTCATCCATACGATCAAGGTGGATGCCTCCTTTTTGTCCGGGATACAAAAAGTCACCTTGAGAAACCATTCGTAAAAGGATATTCTGCTTCTTACCTTTTGAAGTTGCTATATCAGAAATCACCTTTGCATTTTCATAACTAAACACCGTGATTTGTTCTGGTTCTAAATCAATCATCCTTCCAATCATGTTTTTTGGAATTTGAACAAGGTGGCCGATATGCCCTATCGGAATACCATGATTAGCTAAAGCTATGGCTTCCCATGGATCAACTGCAACCGCTTTAGATATACCGGCATCCATAATAGCTTGGGATACTAAAGGATTTCGTCCTATTTGTTTAGTCATAAAATATAACTTAAGCTTTTGTTGATGTGCCTCTTTAGATAAATTTGCCGCATTTGCACGAACGGCATCAAGATCAATGAGATACGTATTGGGATCAATAAGCCCTTTTTGGTGAAAATAGACACCCGCTTCTAAGAGTGCTGGATTCTTTTGCTGTGTTATATCTAAAAACATATTTGCTTGCCCCCTAGTATCACGAAAACATACACTACTCGACCAAGGAAGAATAGAAACTATGCCCATTTTCCGGTCGATCTAAGTTGAAAAAGTCTGTTACGGTCGCAGCAATATCAGACAATGTCTCTCTTTCACCTAGATGACTCGAATGATATTTTTTTCCATATGCAAGTAAGAAAGTTTTCTCTCTTGTATGCTGACTGTGTCCAATCGTTGGATCGTTTCCATGATCAGCACTGATGATTAATAAATCTTCTTCTGTCATATTATCTAAGATGGTTTCCAGATAGCGATCCACAGTCATGATTTTTTGTGCGTAACGCTCTACATTCTCCGCATGTCCTGCTAAATCAGTTTCTTGCACTGTAGCCGAAATAAGCCCTTCGTCCATGACTTTCATTTGTTCAATTATCAACTGCATCACTAAATCCGTTTCTATAGCAGGAAACTTTTTTGCCCCATTACAAGTAATGACGTCCTGCATTTTTCCAATGAGTGCGACTTCCTTTCCATTTTTGTCTAAAATGGTGCTTGCTTGCGTGTCTGGATCAATCCCATAACCAAGGTGTCGAACTTGGTAACCTTTCTCATAAACACCTGATTTCGGTGAATTAACACCTACTAAACCATCTTCCCTTTGTTCTATTGATGCAATAATTTGTTCTAGCTGGACCTCACCGCCAAGCGCTATCACTCGATTGACCTTGACGTGACGTCTGACCGCTTCACCAATGCTTAATACCTCTTCAAAGGAAATTTGATCAAGCGGCGCCGTTACATTATAAATTTGACCGTAATCCGTCTCAATATTATCTGCAACGACGACTAACCCATTGACTAATAAGTAAGGGTAATCTTGATCGGGTATTTCAACTTGGTAACCTTCTTGCTCCATGGCTTCCTTAACATCATCAATCACCGTTGCGAAAGGACCTGTATGTGGCTTTTTGGGTTGGGTCCCCATAATTTCATTATGACCAACAAAACTATCTGCTCCGTCATGCTCAAGACTTAAGGTCCCATATCCTCCAACACCTTTTTCCTGGCTTAACCGCGGATGATGCAAGATATCATTAACGCCTAGTCTTTCCAATTGAGGGATTGAAATTTGCTCAGCTTGATCAAGGATATGGTAAAACGTGTTGGCTCCCACATCTTGTGGCCGATGCTTTTGAGCATCTTCCATATATCCAACGCCTAGACTATCTAAAATTAATACGATCGCTCTTTTTTTCATGTTAATCCCGCCTCTCATTCGCATGAACATCCGCAATGGCTTTAATTAAAATATCAATGATCATATCTGCTCCCGAGCGCATAGGATTAATTCTGATACCGGTTTTGACCAATTCCGGATGATCATCTAAAAAGCTACCGGAAACACGGTAAATCATAGGTAATACTTCAAATCGTGATTCAGCACCCACTGGGTAAATGGCGGCACCGTACTTCTCACTTTCAGCGATGACTTGTTCCGCTATCGGCTCTTGAAGCTCAACAATCACATTTTTGGATTGTGAGTTGGTTACATAGGCCTGATATACATCTGAAATAACCCCGTCATTAAGCAAGTGATTTAAGCGATCGGTCTGTTCATTTTGGACAGCAATCATCACTGGAGCTGTGACTAAGGACCGTAACAGATCCATCGCCTCGTATCCTTGGACTTGGCCTCCGCCCGAATAATTCCGCTTATCAATGGCTTGAACTGCTGCCTGATCGCCAACGACAATGCCAATACCGGGAGGACCTAATAACTTAAATCCAGAAAAACATGAATAGGAAGCCCCCAGTTCTGTCCCTATTTTGTTAACTTTCAATACAGTGTAATTGTCATCAATCACAATAGGGAGCTCTGGGTTCAGCTCATGAACATGTTGAATGACTTCATCTAATTCATAGGAATCATCTGGTTTTTGCCGCGAATGTTGGGCATAAAAAATATGACAATCTCTATTTTCTTGAAGAGCTTTCCTTAACTCATCTGTGTCATTATAATTGACGAACACGGGAGTCAATCCCATCATGTCTATGGTTTCTTTTGTGGTTTTATAGATTGGACTTGAATGCATGAACAACTTGTCTCCAGGGTTGAGAAGGGAAGTCAATGTTTCACGAATAGCCCCCGTTCCTGCCCCTCTGACAAGCGCACAGGATTCTGCCTGAAAGAATTGTGCCAGTACCTTTTCAACCTTATGAGTTTGTTCAGGCTTGCCTATACCGGGAACGACGCCTAAATCCCCTTGGTTAAAAAAAGCCCCCCCATCAAATTCCTTAGTAATGGTATTGACTAATTGAAATTGTTTCTCCTTAGCTTCGTTGAAACTCATTGTTTTTAACACAGGTGACCCCATGTAGAACCCTCCTAAAATGAAAGAAACCGTTGGGGATTATCTATCATCATGGTTTTAATGATATCTTCAGATACGCCTCTATTTTTAAGGGCTGGAATAAACTTAGTAAAAAGATGTTCATAACCAAATCCACCCGCTACTTTTAAATATGATTTCTTAGTAATATCCGTCGATAACATCAATTGTTTGCTATATCCCTTTTCAATTAGAAAAATTAAGTCCTCTAATCGATCTGCTTCCGCCCGATAACTATTTTTTCCAATAGTGTCGAATTGAATATAAAGACCCGCTTGGAGCAAACGTTCATATTCCTCTCGATCGCCATTAAGATCTTGATGCCCTATCGATATTTTTGAAAAATCGCTACCCATTTTTGAGAATAATTTTAATTGTTCAGTGCCCATGGTTCCCAACTCGCAGTGAGTACTTAAAGGAGCACCTGTCTCGTGTTGAGCACGGATGGCAGCACGAAAAACCTTTGTCTCTTCTTTAGTCATTTCGTTTAAGCTGCTGCCAATCTCGGAAATGATGCCGGCTCGAATCCCCGTGCCTTCAATACCTTCACAGATCTCAGAGATAAATAACGCCGCAATCTCATCCTCATTTTTTTCAAAAACGTCTCTTGGATAATAGTCTTGTTTATAAAAACCCGTTGCCGCAATGATAGGTAAACGATGCTTTCTGGACATTGATCCTAGTGCTTCAACATCTCTACCCATACCTCGATTCGTAACTTCGACAATTCCTCCACATCCTGCAGCCACCAGACGGGCGATTTCCCTATTTTGCATCTCATCATCAGACAGGATGGGATCATTATCCTGTCTGATGTGTGAAAGATCTAAAGCGACATGTTCATGGATCATCGTTTGACCCAAGCGACTTGGTTCGATCGTCCCCGTTACCGTCTGTATATTTTCAGTCATTTAGAACACCTCTTCTGTTACCCAGTCACGGGAGTAAATAAATGGAGATAATAAAGAATGTTTAATAAGATACCTGTTAAAATAGCTGCTAGCGGATAAGCGGCTAGGCGAATGACAGGACGACCTGTCGCTTCGTTAATAAAGTACAATAATGCAAAGATTGTAAACCCAGTAAAGTTACCCATTTTGAGCACAGCTAAAGCTGATCCGATTAACAACGCAATCTCCATGACTGTACTGATCGATGTCCGAATATTATCCGATGCTTCCCTTAATGAAGGGAATTTTTCTAGAACTTTACCTAATTTAGAAAGAGCTAGGACTTCCAGCGTCAATACAATCGCTCCGGCTATACCTGCCAATATAGGATTTGGCATTAAATATCCAACTGGAAATACGAAAGTTAAACCGACAACACCATATACACCTGTTGTCAGAGCTGTTGTTGCAATTAATGGAATGAAGCCAATCCCTCTTAAAAAGTCCGCCAAGGCAGCCTGTCTGATCAAGGCCTGTTCCTCACTGCCACTCCCAGCTGTATAGGCATCGTGTAACGTAAATACGGAAACCTCAGAACCCGCAAAGTAATGCAAATTTGAAACAATGGCTACTAATGCACCAACAATCGCAAAGAATGGTAAACCCTTATAAATGCGCTTAGTACGCTCTTCAAAAAGCGACTCTCCTTCGTCCATCGACGTCCCACTTTGATTTTTTCGATCTTCAGCTAGGGCAAATATAATAAGGATGATCACTCCGACAAACAGCTGCGCTGCTTCTGGTAAGAGTTGAATGCTTTCAGGCAATAATCCTTGTTCGATCACAGCACGAATTAAAAGCACCACAGCCCCGGTTATAACACCCTTTTTCCATCCGAATTGGTATATGATTGCTAAAACTGGAAATAGTGCGAATCCTGCTAATACAGGTGAGCTCAATTCGCCAAGGGCGCCTATAAAATCGACCGGGAAAAAAGTTAAAGCCGTTTGTACAGCTGTTAATCCTGTTACGATCGCTATGCCCCACGCTGCTCCTAATACACCAGCGAGTATGGCCGATCCAGCAAATACACCTAGGATATCGGTCGGAAGAAATAACAACCACGGGTTCAATAGGCCAGTAGATAAAGTAAAGGATATCCCAACGGAAGCAATAAAACCGACACTTAAGCCAAAGGCAACTGAGGACATTTCCGCACGTTTCATACGACCTTCAATGTATTCCGGCATAATGGGTCGCAAACCATCATTAAAAACAGCACGGCCGTAATAAGACAATAAAGCGGTTCCAGTGGTCAGCAAAGTTACTAATATTAACTTTGTTATTGAAAAATCCATGTTGATCCCTACCTTTTATTTTTTAATATTTCTTCAATGATCATTGGAACTGCTGTGTCAATTGACTCCACGGACATTCCGAACGCAACTTTCCCTTCCTGGACCAGTTTCTCAATCTTTTCTTGTTTAGGCCTCCCACCTGCTTTAGCTACTGTTGCACAGTTACTATAACCAAGAATACCTATCGGAACAGAAAGCGCTGCACCTCCACCGCTGTTACATGCCCCTAGATAGTAGTCAACCTGGTTTGATTTCACTTGTTTGGCACCCTCAAAGTCAGTAGAAACAATGGCTTCTACTTGATCGCCTCCAGCTTGTTCTATCGCTCTTTTCGTTTGATCCTTCTGCAAACCACCAATAACAATTTTAATCATTTTACTCTCCCCTTATATAAAACTTATTTTGAACCTAGTATCTTAGTGACTTATTACTGTTGATTAAACATTGCTAAATAGAGGGTAATATACCCTTCCTCAGCCCTCGTTGGATATGCATTATAATTCCATAGACAACTTTTAAGCATATTTTGTGAAAATCGATATATTTGAGGATTGGCTTCGATTAATTCCTCCGTCTGTTCACTTACACCATCGAGAGGATGACCTTGGTTAATCCTCTCGACTGCAATGGCTAAATGATTCGTAAATGACCCGGCCGTTTCATGATTAACATCAAGTTGATCCATTTCTATTAACGTTTTTAATTGTTCCTTGACGATTTTATAAGTTTCACTTGTGATTTGCTCACTACTTAAAAGTAAATCTAACCGTTCCTCCATCTCCTCTGACAGCATTTAGACTCCCCCAAATTTTGTAGGCGTTTTCAAAAATCCTTTTTTAAAGCCCTATTAATGTATAAAAGTTAAATGTTTCACCACCTCCTAAAAAGTTCAATTTACGGTATTTAGTATATTAAAAGGAAAAATAGATTTAGTATTGTGGAAATCTTTCTCCATTTTCTACTTTCCTTTGTACTCCCCTAACAATGCCCGCATCTAATAGCGCCATTTGCTCAATGACTTCTGAACGCGTAGAATCAATAACAATAGTTGCCTCTGATGTCAGTTTAGTCAATTCTCTCGCTTTCCCGGATTGAAAGTCAGCAGAACTCAACATTTCAACGGACTGAACTTCATCCTTATTCCAAACGGCTGCGTCAATTTGTTTTTCTTTTAACATCTGAAACAGCTGCATGTAATTAAGATCAACTAAGGCAACATCTATTCCTTCACATTCATAAAGGGTACACATTGATTGGTCTGGTGAAGATCGGTCTATGCCTATTCTCATCCCAGATTTAATCTGGGTATTGGAAGGATCCGCGAAAAAAACTTTGTGTCCCGATACATAAGTGCCAAGGCCAAATGATTTTATTATTTCAAGTCCTTTATGATTTTTAATACCATCCTCAGCCGCCATCCTGGATACAATGGCGAAATCATACCTACGAGTCTTAAGCGCTTCTAATCTTGTGCTCGCCCCTCTCATATAGGCTAAGCTAACGCGTTTGTTTGTGCTTCCAAAAGCATCAACAATTCCTGTAGCTAACCCCTCATATTTCTTAGAATACGGAAGCGGCATTGCCCCTATTAGTGGACCGATATCAGCAATATCCGAGAGAACGCTTACGTCCTTATTTAATAAAAAGGTACCTAGATGACCTCTTGATGCTAACTCAATGGCATCCAAACCTTCCAATAATTTCAGTGCTCCCTGGACAGTCCCTCGTCCCAATGACAACCGATCACAAAAGTCAGTGACTCTTGGAATTCTCTCTTGATTTTCAATTTTAAGTATTTCTCTCGCAATATATTTTGCTGCCAAACCATTTTTGGAATACAAACTTTCCCACGTACGCGTCATATCCATCGATCCTTTTGGTTTCAATATCCCGTTTTCTGTATATTAAACATACCATTTTAAAAATTGTCTGTAAAGAGTGAATATCGAATAGTCTAAAGATATCGTCTTAGGGGATTTGTTTACTGCTACTTTGATATTTAACTCATGGGTCCACTTGTTCTCTTACGAGTAGTGGGTTCTTCTCGTGTTTCATCTGCTGAATATGGAAGGGATACCATGTTTTTTATTATAACAAACCTTTGTTCCTTTATTAACCAAAAATAATCTCTGCCCTAATTCATTTTTAATTAGGGCAGATCCATTTAAGCCATCACTTTCAACCTTTGAATCATCTCAGCTGTGACTTCTTTAGTTTTATACGATCCGCCGAGATCAGGGGTCTTGACACCTGCTGCAAGCACGTCTTCGATCGCGCTCATTAATGTTTCTCCTAATTCTGTCTCACCCAAATGGTCAAGCATCATTTTGGCGGTCCAGATTTGACCGATTGGATTAGCAAGTCCTTTCCCATAAATGTCTGGTGCAGAGCCGTGGACGGGTTCAAACATGGATGGGTACTTACCGTTCAAGTTAATATTGGCTGCTGGCGCAACGCCGATACTTCCCATGATTGCAGCACCTAAGTCCGTTAAAATATCACCGAATAAATTGCTACCCACAATCACATCAAAGGCTTCAGGTTTCGAGACAAGAAAGGCCGCGAGTGCATCTATATGGTTGGCCTCCGTTTTGATATCAGGATATTTTACTGACATATCTTTAAAAACGTCATCCCAGAAAGGCATTGAGTGAACAATCCCGTTTGATTTCGTTGCACTCGTCACATGACCACGGCGTCCTTCCGCTAATTGAAAAGCATAATCCATCGTGCGTTCCGCCGCTTTTCTAGTAAAGACAGCATTTTGAATGGCCAACTCGTCGGCGCCGCGATGAATACGACCACCAACCTCACTGTACTCCCCTTCACTATTTTCACGGACAACGATGAAGTTAAAGTCATTGGGATTCGCCAGTGGTGAACGAATGCCTTTCAGATTTTTCGCTGGACGCACATTGATCACCTGTTCGAATTCCCGGCGAATGTTAATTAAAAGTCCCCATAACGAAACATGGTCGGGAACCCGGGTTGGATCACCAACAGCTCCCAGAAACACGGCATTATGGTTTTGCAGACGACTCATGCCATCTTCAGGCATCATCTGACCGTGCTCTAGATAATAATCACAACTCCATGGATACCAGTCAAATGAAAACGACACGCCGCCATGAACTTCAGCCAGTGTTTCCAGAACCTCTACCGCCTCAGGCATGACCTCTTTACCAACACCATCACCTGGAACGACTGCTATGCTGTACTTCTTCAAGAGAACGCCCTCCTTTTCAAAGATCCTTTCTCAAGTTGATACATTTTCCACATACAAAAAGTCGTTACAACCAAAACAAGTAAACAACCTACAATAACGCCATCCCAATGCCATAGATTCCAAAACGGATCGAGGTAAAAAGGTCCCAGACTCCCGCCGATATAATAGGCAATCAAGTATAATCCCGAAGCACTCGCTTTTGCAAAAGCTGCCCGGCTACTCACCCATGAGCTGGCCACAGAATGGGCCGAAAAGAATCCGAAGCATATCAGCAGTAAACCTACAATGACCGCAATAATGCTAGGTATCAAAGTAACTAGGAGACCCAGAACCATGATGGTGATCCCCATTCCGATCACAAATGTTTGTGAAAAATAAGCCGATAGTCTGCCGGCAATCGGCGAGCTAACCGTGCCTGCCAGATACGTTAAAAATAACAGTCCTAATAGCGAACTTGGTAGATGAAAAGGGGCACCGCTCAATAAATAAGTCGCATAATTAAACAAACCGACAAAAATAAAGAAATGCAAGCCACCTATGATGTAAGCCAATCTTAACTCTGTATTCCGCAGATGATGTCGATAGGTCGATAAGGCCTCGTGCCAATTCAACGGTTTTTTCACGAAATGTCGTGAAGCAGGCAATAATACAATAAACAATATTAAACAGATGAGACTGATTATGCCCATTGTAAGAAAGGCGACGCGCCAACTAAACATATCAGTCATAATACCACTTGTAATCCGCCCAAGCATGCCCCCAATCGTATTGCCACTAATGTAAACACCAATGGCGACAGGAATCGCCTTGGACGAAAATTCCTCACCGATATAGGCAACAGCGAGCGAGGGTAACCCCGCTAAGCAGATGCCTTGCAAAATCCGCACAATCAATAAACTCTCAAAATTGGGCACAAAAACCATCATCAACGTCGCCAATGTCGCCAGCGTCATCGTTGTGATCATAATGCCCCGGCGGCCGATACTATCCGATATTGGGCCATAAAAAAATAAAGCAATGCCGAGAGCTAAAATGACAAACGACACAGATAAACTGGAAACCAACGGCGAAACGGCAAATTCCTCCGTCAACACCGGCAATATCGGTTGTGTAAAATAAACATTAGCAAAAATCACGAGCGAACCGAGACTTAATGCCAAAGTCGTTCGCCAAAACAGTTGTGTTTTCTCTTCAATCAACAGTCACCACTCCAATGCTGTCCAAGCGACATAGCTGTCATCATCGATGTTATTCCAAGGAATTTTATTTTCCTTTTAAATTATACCACCACGGCTCATTCATAAGCGAGAGGTTCGAACGTCTTATATCAAGGCTCTAAATAACTCGTTCCCCGTTCCAATTTATTTTGTTATGGAACAAAGATTTCAGTTGTCCTCCTGCGACTTTTGGCATATAATAGTCATAGATATTCATATACTAAAAAAGAGCGTCGGTGCGCTAACACCGACGCTCACGTACAGCCACATCCGCAAGATTTGCGGTGGCTCAGGATTAAGATGACATAGCCTTTCCACACCTAGCGCCGGCAGGAGGGCTATTTCTTTTTATTTGTGCCTGTCATAATCAACGCCACTAATGTTCCGAAACTCACCATTAGTACCAACGTTTCATAAACGGCCACCGCAACACCCCCTTTCTCTCTATCAAACGACAGATTAATGGGGTGCCACCGCCCATCCCGCTTTTATGTAACTGTATATGATCTAGTATAACACAAAATAGCGAACATGAGTTCTATTGGAGCTGGATTTTTTATCATATTTGCTAGATGGCCTTTTTTGTGGGTGTCTATAAACAACAGCCTGACGCATCACTTTCTACTTACCAAGCTGCTTCAACTGATCTAAGACATCCAGCGACAGTTGTTGCTGTGTCGCCTCATTATTAGCCTCTTGGATCGACATGTATACTTCTTTCCTATGGATGTCCACATGGTTCGGGGCATCGATGCCAAGTTTGATTTGTTCACCGTCTATATCAACAATTTTAATCTCTATGTCGTCGCCGATCATAATGGATTCATTTTTCTTCCGGTTAAGAACGAGCATTGGACCCCTCCTTGCCCGATACAAGCGGATGTTTCGTCGTATAATCATCGGATTGGAGAACAATTTGCTTAGCTTCTTTTGTCTGATGATTAATTATGACAGGAGCAATCAAATTGATGGTCGAGTCTTCAAATGGCTCTTTGATCGTTAAAATGGAATAAATCGTAACATCAAATTCTGATTCAATGGCCAATTGATCGATGGCATCTTCCGGGAGATCAAATGCGTAATCCGGATAGAACAAAAAAGGTGTCGTCATGATGAACGCCACCTCAGGATGATTGAGCGATTGCAACACCACGAATGGGGACGCCTGCTCCAGCGGCAGCAATACAAATGTTGTCTCATGTTGGAATCCAGGGAGTCCATGATCAAAATGAATCGCTTCATCATGATTAATCTCCATCTCACCGTGATACTTGGTCTCTATTGTCATGGCACACATCCTCTATCATTATTTCTTCCCTCCAAAATGACGTTAAGGTGGGAAAGTCGTTTGTTTTCACACCGATTGATCAAACGTTTGTTTAACCTGTATATCAAGCTCCGGATATTGCCGCATATAGACGTTCACACGGCCGCGTTGAAAAGAAAACTGCGGTTGATTAATGTTGACACGTATCTCCGGTTGATGCGTTTGCCAACGAATATCAAGAGAACTAGGACGAGTATGAAGCTTAACTGCTTGAGATGGTGGTACGGAACCAGTATCGTAGTGACCCTGTCGAAATGCATTTTCCACAGCTTGCGAGACGATGGGGTTTCCTGGAGTCTCAATACGCATCAATTGATCCCCTTGCCCCGCTCGACGCCGGATCCCTTCAAGCACGGCCTGTTTACCCTGATCAGCAGCATCCTTAATCCGAACCATCGCCGATTTTAAATTCAAATTATGCCAAGCCTGTGTCTGATCAATGGTCACTTTAGCCGGACGGCGCTTAACAGACATGTTTGCTGGCTGCTGCTTGATAGAAACGTCAGCCTTTTGTTGGTGCATCTGGACTTGCGGTGTTGTGGATCTCAGACCGATTTTTCCTTGTGTCGAATGCATCACAAGATGTGGCATCATCATAGCATCACCGTCCATGAGAATATCCGGGGTTGAAATATCATGTTAAAGAAAAAGGCCGTTCCACTCTGGAACAACCTTATTTTAGAAAGTCAACGAGCGTCGGTTGAATCATGCGAGATCCCACAGACAAAGCGGCCCTATGGACACTTTCCTGCTGCTTTAACTCAATCAATGTTTTTTCAAAATTAGCATCTTCATTGTTTGACATTATTTCTGTAGCCATTTCCTTTTGTTTACCAAGCCGCTGTTTAACCATATCCACTCTGTTTTGCTTAGCCCCCAGTTCAGCCTGGGTGCCAAGCACGCGGTCAATATGTGAGTCAATCGTCCCGATGAAATCATCGAACGATGCCGAATCCTCGGTATTTGAATCACCTTTCAACTTGCCGATCAGATTGTTCAAGTCCTTAAACATGGCTGGATCAAAAACATCGCCAGGGGGTGTGTTAACTTGAATTTTCACCCCATCATTAACCGCGATCTTCACTTGCTTATGATCTTCAGCTAAATTAATTTGATAGTCCCCATCTTCATTCTTGCTTAACGGAGGCTCTTGGGTGCTTTCACCATTAAAAATATATTTGCCAGCTACTTTTGTTTCCGATATGTTCACTAACTCATCACGCAATTGCTCGACTTCTCCGGCAATATGCTCACGTTGACTCTCATCATATGTATCATTGCTCGCTTGAACGGTTAACTCCCGAACACGCTGCAGCACACTATTCACCTGATCTAATGCTGATCCGGTACTGTCCGTCCATTTTTGCACTTCGTTCATGTTGCGTTCGTATTGCTCAACATGAGCAACATTCGTACGGTATCCGATCCCCATAGTAGCTACAACCGGGTCCTGGGATGGACGTGTGATTTTTTTACCTGTGGCGAGCTGTTGTTGATATCTTGACATCTGCTGGTTGCTATTGCGGATTTGTCTAAGAATGTCCTGCGACATCATCCCTTGTGTCACGCGCATAACATTTCACCTATCCCCTGCCCATGCGATTAACGACGGTGTCTAACATTTGATTCACAGTGGTCACCATTCGTGCCGCCGCACTGTAGGCATGTTGATATTTGATCAAATTCGTCATCTCTTCATCAACGGAAACACCGCTGATTGACATTCGCCGTTGTTCGGCTTGACTTTTTAAGGTCGCCGTATTCTCTTTCATTCGATTAGCCGACTGTGCCTTAACACCCATGTCGCCAATCATGCTTTGATAATATTCCTTAACGGTCTGGTCTTGACCCGCTTCATCATTAATATCCATTTTCGTCGTCAAAACATCCGCTAAATTGTATGCATTTGCGTTGTCGCCTTGAACGGTGTCACTATTGCCATCAACATTTTCTTCATCAGCTGCTGCTGCAATATCTTTAACCCCTAGATTATCCTTTACCTTCATTTGCTGGGCATAGTGACCGTCTCCAGAATCTTCAGGAACTGAAATAAAAAAGTTATTCCCAGATTCTCCATTTAGATCAACACCCTCCCTGTGGACGGCATTAAACTCGCTCGCCAAACCTTCAGCTAGATGATCAAGCCGGCCCAACATGCTTTTATAATCGGTGTCATAACTCGTGATGAGTCCCTGTAGCTTTCCGCCGCCTTCTCCAAGCGAAAGTCCTTGCTGGTCCGATTCACCCGATATACTGAGCTGCGGTGATTCACCGCTTTCACCATAGCTGATCTTGAGTTGATTCGCCGTGAGGTTTTCTCCATCAACGAGGGTATGCTCCGTACCGCCTTCATCAATAAGATTCACTGTATATTTGCCGGCAGCGGCCGATGATGCCTGCCCGCCGCTTTCAATTCGTTCAACTTTGACATTCGTAAGTTCGGATAGTTTGTCTACGAGTCCATCGCGTTTGTCATATAAATCATTGGCGACCAATCCGTGCGGTTCAACTTGGGCAATTTGTTTGTTAATATCATTAATTTGTGTCGCCAAGGAGTTAACACTGTTGACCGTCACATCCATTTCTTGTTTCAAATCGGTTTGAACTTGTTCAAGCGAGGATGACATGTAATTAAAGGTATTGGCGACAGCCTTCCCTTTTTCTAAAACAACTGACCGGGCTCCAGAGTTAGCCGGATTTTGTGCCAAGTCTTGCAAGGACGACCAAAAGTCATCTATGACCTTGGACATTCCCTCTTCCGTCGGTTCATTCATAATTTGTTCCATTTTGCTAAGCGCTTCGCTTTTCGCATTGTAGTAACCAGCTTTAGTGGTTTGCTCGCGAACTTGACTATCAACAAAATATTCACGGATGCGTTGAACAGAACCGGCTTCAACACCTGTGCCGAGTTGACCTGCTGACATTGATTGTGACATCCCAGGTGTTGGGTAAGCTCGTGTCGCTTCCATATTCACGCGCTGACGTGAATATCCATCCGTATTAGCATTGGAAATGTTATGGCCGGTGGTGCGAATTGCTGCTTGCTGGGCAGACAGGGCGCGCCTGGCCGTTTCTAGACTGGCAAATGTGCTGCGCATCGGGGCTGCCTCCTTTCCTAAGCCCGGGAATCAAATCGTGATGTCGCGGGTGTGTTTAATTTTTGTTTAGATGGTGGTTCGTAGTTCGTCGGTTCTGTCTTCGGCTGTGCGAGATTCATATTAAGGTGAACCCATTCCAATGACTGGGATAACAGTTCTTGATTGAATTGATTGACCGCTTGAAGTTCATACAGGACATTAGCCAGTTGAAGCTGGGTATCTTGCAACCTGCGTCCGGTGACTTCAGGAGCATGAGCAATCAGCATGGTCAACGTCCCGTCATTGTGAACCCCTTTTTCTCGAAAAAAAGTCTCTGTCATGTTCAGTCGACGTTCTTCGAGTTGCGTGATAGCTTGAATCATCGATTGTTCTTGATTCATGACTTGATCCAAGGTCGCAAAGTCACCCTCTTTAATGGTGTCACTCTTTTTTTGCGCCAAAGCTAGTAATCGTTCGTGCGCTTGAAGCAAATCATCTAAGGTAGACACCAAATCATTCATCATGGTTCATAGCTCCTCGCCAGTAATTGACTAGCTTTTTTGCTGTTTCATTATAATTCATGTCGTACTTGCCATCAGCGACTTGCTTCCTGAGTTGCTCAACTTTTTCTTGTCGTTCGCTTTCAATACGGTTCGTCTGCATCATATCTTTCGCAGTCGATGAGATTTCAACTTGATCCTGCTTGGACACAGGCTTTGACGCCTGTTGCGACTTTTGGGCATGATTTTGATACATTTGCAATTGTTTCATATATGAAGAACCGTTGATTTTCATGGTTACACCTCGCAAAGACCGAGTCTGTTCATTCTATTATTTATATCGGCTGCACGCCGGAATTGTTTAATAAGAAAATAGTCACATTTAATGATCTTCAGTATGATAGGTCAAATACTGGGATGCACGGGGATCATCTTGAACGTGATGGGATGATTCGGCACGCTCCAAATCTCGTTGCATATGCTTAAGACACTTATCACAAAGTTTACCGCGCTGAATGGGCTGTCCACAAGAATGACAGGGATAACCCATATTTGGAAATGACTTGGTGTCAAGTCGTCTGTCTTCAATCCATTTATAGATCAGCCATGTTTCAACTTGAGTCGCTTCATGGACTTCTTGAACTGTTGCTTGGCGGTGCGCTTTCGTCTTTATATAATCATAAACCGTATGAAATTGACGGTCGATATCCTTTTGACAATTCCGGCAAACCGATGATGACTCTTTGACAAAGACCTGTCCGCAATAAATGCAATTACTCAATTCAGCCATTGTATCACCTTCCTCTAATATATATATCGGCATAAAATGCTGTGATTAAAGGTGGTGTCTGACCCCCGCTGTAATAAAACATTAACCAGCAACACATTCACCTTTTAGCGAAAAAAAAAGCCTTGATCCCACTAGATCAAAGCCTCACTTGTCATGACTTTATGATGTTGATTCGACTTGATCTTGATTCCAGTTATCGAGACGGTGCTCCTCGACATTCGTAATCTGATTATTTTCATCAACGAAGGCAACACGAGGGCGCAATTCACTAATTTCCGACTCGTCAAACTGTCCCATGCTCAAGATAATGACAAGATCACCTTTTGAAAATAGATGCGCCGGTGGTCCGTTAAGACAGATGGTTCCGGAACCTTGCTCACCTGGTATGGCGTAAGTTTTCCATCTCGCTGCATTTTTCAAATTAGTAATTTGCACCATCTCATATGGGTGAATATTGGTTTCTTTCATTAGCGTCTCATCAATCGTCACACTGCCAATATAGTCAAGATCCGCTTCAGTCACTGTAGCCCGGTGAATCTTTCCCTTACACATCAAACGTTGCATGTATGTGATCTCTCCCCAGTCTCATAATCTATCTTTATCATACTTTGAAATGCTTGCTGTTGCAAATGTCATTCTCGAAAAAATCACCCCTGCGTGGAGGTTATATGTTTTAGCAAGAGGGGCAGTTCTAAGGTATAGGTTTAATCAAACGTTTGTTTAATATTAGGTACACTGTGCCACTCACTCTTTTTGGCAGTTGGGGCAATAATAGGTCTTATGAGAAGCCACTTCTTCTACAACAACCGGTGTTCCACAACGCGGACACGGCTCTTCTTCTCGACCATGGACTTTAAAATACGGAAGATAGCCGCCTGTTGTGTTATCCCCTTTATAAAAGGGCATATCCATGTAACCGCCTAGATGTGTCGCTTCTGCTAAAACGTCTTGGATTGCGATGTGAAGACGACTCACCTCTTCTTGATCCAGTTCATTCACCTTTTTCTCAGGCGATAATGCCGCAGCAAAACAGATTTCGTCCGAGTAGCGATTGCCGATGCCCGAGATCCACGACTGATCGACGAGCGCTGATTTTAACATACTGCGTTTCGTTTCGAGACGCTGGCGGAAGTTATCCAGCGTCAATTCCGGTGATAATGGATCAGGGCCCAAATCACCCATTTCCTGTTCAACCTGTTCAGGTGACAGCAAATGTAAATAACCTAACCGCAATCCAATAAAAAACAAATCAACCGAGCCAAACGACAACACCACTTGTTTGGTCCGGTCGGGACTGTCATTTTGACTCCCAAGATACATTTTCCCACCAAGCATAAGATGTAATAAAAGTTGTTTTCCAGAATCGAGATGAAAAAGTAGGTACTTGGCGCGGCGCTCAACATCTAAAATTTTTCGATTGTGGACTTGCTGCTGAAAGGTCTCTTTGGCAACGTTGATGGATTTGGATCGATTGACCGTGACCTCGGTTATCTCTTTTCCAATAAGGTGGCTTTGGAGTTGGTTTTTGTAATTTTCCATTTCCGGTAATTCCGGCATTGTATATCACCTGTCTATATAGTGTTGTGATTAGCTTTTACCGGATGAAGAAAATGATGTATGGTTTGGGTGGATTGGACAACTAAAATTGAGCGGTTCTTTCTTGAAATGAGCGAAAACATCTGAAAATTGAGCGCTCCCTCCTTGAAGTGAGCGAAAACATCTGAAAATTGAGCGCTCTTTCCTTGAAGTGAGCGAAAACATCTGGAAATTGAGCGCTCTTTCCTTGAAGTGAGCGAAAACATCTGGAAATTGAGCGCTCTTTCCTTGAAGTGAGCGAAAACATCTGAAAATTGAGCGCTCCCTCCTTGAAGTGAGCGAAAACATCTGGAAATTGAGCGCTCTTTCCTTGAAGTGAGCGAAAACATCTGGAAATTGAGCGCTCTTTCCTTGAAGTGAGCGAAAACATCTGAAAATTGAGCGGTTCTTTTTCTTGAAGTGATTGGCTGAGACTGAGCAGAATGAATGATAGGTTCATTTCTTAAGACAATACTTCCATGAATGGTGAGGACATCGGGTCAATAAATACATTGAATTAAGAAGACGTTTAGCAACATGACGTGATGATAACTGCAGAAAATCTCGGCATTCGCCATTGGTTATGGTGGATTTAACTAGATAAAAGTAGTCGTGAATGGCTTGTTCGTGGGCATCTTTGGAGGTACTCTGACACTTTTGACAATACCATTTCCTGTTTTTTCGTTTGATGGGTATCGCCTCACACTTCGGACAATGAACCCCTTGTAACAATTCATTCTTAGAAACACCGTATTCTTCCAAAATATTGATGGAAGCGGGTTGGTACGCATTCACAAGTAGTGTACTGAGTTGGTGTGATTCCCGAGCATTAATAATTGGATCTTTATAGACTGAAGTGACATTTTTTACTGAAATAGGGACATTTTCAACATGAAGAAAATGTTTTGCTATATGCTGGTTGTTCGAATCAGCTTCAAGGATTGTACGTGGATTGGTATTCACCACCAGATATTCAAATGGTAGTGAATAGACATTATGATACTCTAACCATTTGATTAATAGATTTCGTTGGCGGATAACTTGTGCAAAGGGATCGGAAATTCGCCTGACTTTTCCATTATGATTTTGGATTAACTGATTAAAAGTGGGATCGTAGGTCAGGTTGCCAGCAAGATTTTTCGCTTCCACAATAACGGCAAAATTCGGAGTCAAAATTAACGCATCAATTTGGAAAGCACGATTATGATAAGTAAGCCTTAGATCATTGAAAATCTTCCAACTATAAGGTAAAAGCCGCAAATGATAGTCTAACTCCAGTTCACCACCGTAACCCGCTTTTCTTTTAGTTAAGTCCTCTTTAAGACTCCGTTGCTTAGCATGGTTTTCCGGCAATCTTCTTATTAACGCCTCTAGCAATTTTATACGGATGGGTTCCGTTCGTTCTTTTACAATCAAACAGACCACTTCCTTTATAGAATTTTTCACCCTAGTTCTACCGACTATCCGCGCGCTAAAGTCAACGCGCATACCTTATTGGGTTGCGCCTCGCGCACTGCCGCTGCCGCTTGCCGGAGTGTCGTCCCCGTCGTATAAATGTCGTCGACGAGTAAAATATGTTTTCCGATAACCCCAGATGTCGCCTTGTCTACCAATTGGAATGGACGCTGGATGGCAAGTCGCTCACTCCGGGTTCGCTTGCTTTGTTTTTCTGTATGTAACGGGCGCTCCAAAGCAGAAACCACTGTTCCACCGGTTAATGCCGCCAAGCGTTCCGATTGATTGAAGCACCGTTCAAACATGCGCTCTTTGCTTAAAGGAATCGGCACCACACAAAAGTTCTTAAAGTATCGCCTGAAGGCCCGCCGGAATGGTGTCCGGAACGCTTCGGATAATAAGGCATCGCCTCGAAATTTGTAACGAGCCATCACGTCTCGTAAAAACTCATTATAATGATAGAGCGAGCGATTATTGTCAAGCACTCCCTTCCAGTCACTCGCTTCCCAACGTAAACAATCCTGACATACCCCTTTTTCATGAAACGTTTCCGGTAACTGTGATAAATCCCGACCACACTGGCGACACAAGGATTGAGCAGCGTCTAAAGGTTCTAACTGCCGCTCACACCATTCACAGAAACCGTGGTCGACATCCAAACGGAATACATTTGACCACGTTAAGTTCGATGTAACAAAGTCCCCACACCAAAGACAATGGCTCATACTAAACAAACCCCCTTTCTCCAGATTTCAAAGTGAGTGCGATCCCACGACACAAGTGAGCGATCAGATCCCTCGCAAAATAAACGATGTCCCCACACAAACCCTCACCCCTGTCCACCTTCCCGGTTCATCATTTGAATATGATTTTTCGCTTTGACCATGTGATTGGTGATGCCATAGTGAAAGAACACAACCTCACCATCTGGATAACGGTGATCACGGCCAGCGCGACCCGCCATTTGCACGAGCGCTTTCTCATCGAAACGTGTATCGTCAGCACCGAACACCGCGACATCAGCCCGGGATACCGTAACCCCGCGTTCAAGGATAGTCGTTGTCACGAGTATCGAAATATCACCCGCCTTAAACTGTTCCAGCATGGCACGACGACCGGGGGTTTCCGAATGTACACACGCCACAGGTTGATCCACAACCTGCCTAACTCTAACCGCCAATATTTCCGCCATCGCGATTGTTGGGACAAACATGAAAATGGGATGCTCACAACCCACCTTTTTCATCAACCAACGGTGCAACGAGCGACCGAGACGACGCTCACGCAATTGTCTTTGCCAATTCCCCAGCCAACGAAAAGTGGGTACAGGTAACGGGTGACCATGATAACGTAACGGAATTTTTGTACCAGCAACACGGCCCTTTTGAAAGGAATCCTTGAGTTGTCGATCAGGGGTTGCTGACAGATAAACAATCGGCGCATCAGGTTTGCGTGCCTTTTCCAATGCAAATCTAAGAAATGGGTTATTGTGAAAGGGATAGGCATCAACTTCATCAACATAAATCACGTCAAATGCTTGGTAAAAACGCAACAGTTGATGGACAGTAGCTAAAGTCAGTGGCGTTAATCGATCCTCGTCTTGACTCCCGCCATATAAGGAAATGAAATCAACATCGGGGAACACTGATTGGAAGCGCGGGGATAATTCCATGATCACATCAACACGGGGCGAGACGATCGCTTGGCGCCCGTAACGCTGTAAGCCGTACTCAAGCGCTTGGTACAATACCTCTGTTTTTCCGGCACCGCACACAGCCCAAATTAAGAAGGATTCTCGGCGCGCAACAGCGTTAACTAATTGATCGGATGCTCGCTGCTGCGCTTTCGTTAAAGATCCGCCCCATTGTAAAAACCTTTCAACAAAGTCCTGATCACCATAATCAACCGGCGGCCCAGACCACGTGTATAGAGGTGTGCATGCTTTCACAACACCCATAGTGATACATTGCCGGCAATAGATACACTGCTTTTGGCACCGATAACAATGATAACTTGAAAATAGATGTGGCTGGGTGTTCCCACACCGCAAACAAATTGGTCGACCGGAGTCACGCACGATGCCCGGAGCCATTTTGACATAACCACTATCAAGATGAGCTTCCAGCACTTCATCATCAACATCCAGTTCCGCGCGTAAAAGATGCCTGCCATATAGTTGTTTTTGTAATGGTCGACTGTATGAAAAATGGGGATTCAAATGCTTTTGGTTCCAATGGGGTTCAATCATAGCCTGTGGATCTTGTGTAGAAAATCTTGCAAGTGGGGTTAAAAAGGGTGTTAAGTGACTGTTTAAAAATAAGATGATATTACGGTGCAAACGTGAGGTGATAATTGAGGATGCACGGTGCCACAAGGGGGCCATCCTCTTCAAAAGCCCCCTACCGGTCCTACCGCTAGACATGATACCAGCCCATCCCAAGGGTGCCTTCACCGACATGCGTACCGATGACGGGACCAAAATAGCTCATATAGACTTCTACATGATCAAATTCAGTCCGCATCCAATCGGCCAGTTCTTCGGCAGCTTCGTTAACATTGGCTTGAATAATAGCCACGCGCACGTGACTCGCTGTTGCCACATCATCTCGAAACAGATCTTTAATCCGGTTCAAAGCTTTTTTTCTCGTACGGATCTTTTCGTAAGGCTTAATAACTTCATCTTGGAACGTAATGATCGGTTTCATGCGCAGTAAACTGCCGACAACTGCTTGCGCCCCCGATAGACGCCCGCCGCGGTGCAAGTGATTTAAATCATCGACCATGAAGTAGGCCGTCATCCCCCGTTCGCGGATGGCTTCCAAACGGGTCAGGATATCCGTCACCGAAGCGCTTTCCTGGAGCATGCGCTGAGCTTCCATAACATAGAATCCCTGCGGCAGGCAGGCTATTGCAGAGTTAAACGTGTGCACATTCAAACCTTCCACCATATTACCGGCGGATGTCGCCGCTTCATAGGTACCGCTGATTTTAGCTGATAACGTGACAACGATGACATCAGTGTATCCGTCCTTGGCTAACTGCTCATATAATTCCACAAACTCCCCGATGGGCGGCTGGGACGTTTGCGGCAAATCGCCCCCTTCTCTCACCTTCTGAAAGAACGCATCCGGCGTGAGCTCATCCAATTCCTTATAGGACTCATTATCGAAGTTGACACGCAGCGGGACAACGTGGATACCATGTTCACCGGCATAGTCCTGCGGTAAATACGCTGTGCTGTCCGTTGCTAGGGCTATTTTTGACATAAATGCACCTCGCTATCTTCGGTTTTAACCTTAGTTTATCGAAAAACAGACAAGGTTGCATCATTTTTCTAAGAAAATTCTGCTTATTGCCAAACCTTAATGGCATTATGTGAAGAAAGTTTATCCCTTCTTCAAGTATGAAAAATGTCAGCCAACTTTCACCCAACCATTTTTGATAGCTTCAACAACCGCTTGAGTCCGGTCTTCAACATTCATTTTTTGTAGAATATTGCTGACGTGGTTTTTAACGGTTTTCTCACTAATATACAATGTTTCTCCAACAGCACGGTTACTCTTACCATCGGTCATCAGTTGCAGTACTTCACACTCCCGGCGCGTCAAAATATGTAACGGTTTCCGATATTCCACGTCTCTAAAACCGGATCCGGAACGTTTAGAGCCTGACGTCGCCAATCGCCGGAATTCATTCACCAAATTATGAGTGACTTTAGGATGAATGTATGCACCGCCGTCAGTGACAACATGAACGGCTTCAACCAGAGAATCCGCATCCATTTCTTTTAACAGATAACCCGATGCCCCCGATTTCAAAGAATGGGTCACATAGTTTTCATCATCGTGAATGGATAAAATGATGACTTTTGTATTCGGTGAACGGCTGATCAAACGACGCGTCGCTTCAACACCGTTAACACCAGGCATGTTAATATCCATCAAAACAACGTCAGGCTGATGCTTCCACAAAATCTCCTCGGCATCTTTACCGTCATCGCCTTCTGCGACAATTTCAAACCCTGGCTCCATTTCCAATATCCGTCTAACCCCTTCACGAAACAGACGGTGATCATCAATTAATACAATATTCGTTGTGGTTTCCCGGGTATTATTCATCTATTCTTCCTCCTCAAGTATCGGAATCTGAAAGATCACGAGCGTCCCCTTGCCTGGTTCTGATTTTATTGTGAGTTGTCCTTCAAGTACGTCGACGCGTTCTTTCATCCCAATCAAACCAAATGAATCGTCTCGTTCTTGGTCGGGATCAAAGCCAACCCCGTCATCATTGACGAGTAAAACGACCGAATCTTGCCGGCATTCCATACTGACTTTAATCATATCCGCTTTAGCATGTTTACAGGCGTTTTGCACAGCTTCTTGAATAAGGCGAAATAGAGCGGCCTCCATTCGCCCCGGTAACCGACG